>DATIQP010000001.1:0-5243 GCA_035470765.1 Polyangiaceae bacterium
CGCGGCGGCATGCAGGGCCGCACCGGCCTCCGCCCCGACATGACCACGCTCGGCAAGATCGTCGGCGGCGGCCTCCCGCTCGCGGCCTACGGCGGCCGGCGCGACATCATGCAGAAGGTCGCGCCGCTCGGCCCCGTCTACCAGGCCGGCACCCTCAGCGGAAACCCGGTCGCGGTCAGCGCGGCCCTCGCCGCCATCGCTCACCTCGACGAAGCTCTCTACTCGCGGCTCGAGGCGCTCGGCGCCCGCCTCGAGGCCGGCTTCGCCCGCGCGCTGCGCGAGCGCAACGTCGCCGGTTGCGTGCAGCGCGTCGGGTCCATGCTCACCCTCTTCTTCGCGAAGGGTCCCATCCGGAGCTGGACGGACGCCAAGGGCTGCGACACCGAGCGCTTCGGCCGCTGGCACCGCGCCATGACCGAGCGCGGCCAGTACTGGCCGCCGTCGCAGTTCGAGGCGGCGTTCATCTCGGCGGCACACACGGACGCGGACATCGACGCGACGATCGCCGCGTGCAGCGAGGCGCTCGCGAGCTGAGGCCAGCGCAGCGCAGGTGAATGTCGGCGTGCTACACGCACGCCGACTGAGGCGCCCAGGGCCGGGACGACCACGACCTGGTCCGCTGCCCGTTCGGAGTGGTCGCTCGCCCGACCATGCCACGGTCGAAGCCACCGCAGGATGTCGCCCCCTCCATGACGGCACGTGGTTTGCTGGTGAACCGTCCTCCATGCGAAAGCTCTTCTTCCCCCTCGTCATCCTCGTCGTTTCTTGCAGCAGCGGCAGTGGCGTCAACTCGAACGATCAGGCCAAGCAGGCGTACCTCGGCCTGGACGAGTCGATCGACAAGGCCATCACCCTCGGCTTCAAAGGCTTCAACGCGGCCAGCAGCGCCAACATCCCCACCGAGCAGACCACGGGCGACATCTCCGGGACGATGACCATCACCGGGCAGGTCGATCAGGGCGTCTCGGCCAACAAGCAGATGCGCCTGCTCGAGCAGCTCGACAACTACTCCGATACCGACGCCGGCATCGTCTATGCGACCAGCACGGACGCCGGCACGGACGGCGCCCCCGCCGCGCTCGGCATGAGCCTGCAGGGCATTCCCACCGGCACGCTGACGGGCTCGCTCGATGGCACCTATGGCATGAAGGGCGCGCTGCAGGGGACCGTCACCCTCGCGGTGACCTTCAACGGCGATCTCCAGCAAGGCGACGCGGGAGTCGAGCGCAAGCCGGGCACCACCCACATCACCGGCACCGCGACCTCAGGCAGCGGCGTGTACAACATCGACGTCACGCGCTGACGTCACAGGCCCCTCACCCAGGGGAAACCCCAGTCGCGGTACACCCGCGTGATCGCCTTCTTCTCGAAGTCCTCGCGCACGGCGGCCGGCACCTCCGCGAGCGTCATCCGCCGGCGCACCGTCTCCTCGCCGCCGTCGTCGAACCGGACACGCAGGCACACCTCCACGTCGGGGCCGTGCGCGTCGCGCACGTACTCGACCTGGATCTCGCGCACGTGCTCCTCGAGCGTCGAGACGACGGCCGGATCCGGATCGCCCCCGAGCGCGCGGGCCACCTGCGCGCGGTCGAGGCCGCGCGCGGCGAGGTGCTTCGCCAGCGCGCCGGGCAGCGCGTCCTTGATCCACCGATCCACCACGCCCGACGACTCGCTCGCCGGCCCGGCAGATTTGCGCCGATTGCGCAGGAGGAGATAGACTGCGAGCGCGACCGCGACGACGAGCAGCAGGTGCATCCCGGAAGCCTAGCGCACGCCCCGCGCCGCCGCTCGGCAGGGCGCTGGCGGGGCCACAAAATCACAAGGCCGCAAGAGGGAATCCCTCTTGCGGCCTCGCTTCGCGGTTCGAGCTTCGGCTCAGTCCCAGCGACCCTCGATCCACACCTGCCCGCGACCGCGGTGCTCCCAGTGCGGAGCGACCCAGTGGGCGGTGGCGCGAGGACGCACCTCCCAGCGGCCGGGCGTCCACACGTAGGCGTGGCCGTCCCAGCGGTTGTAGCCCTCGATCCAGATGTGGCCGGGGCTCGGCGCGCGGGTGCGCACCTCGACGCGCGGAGGGGGCGGGGGCGGCGGGGCCTCGACGACGATCTCGGCCCTCGGCGGCGGCGGAGCCTCGGCGCGGACCTCGACACGGGCCTGCGGAGGCGGGGGAGCCTCGGCGCGGACCTCGACGCGGGCCTGAGGAGGCGGGGGAGCCTCGGCGCGGACCTCGACGCGGGTGACAGGGGGCGGCGGCGCTTCGGCACGGACCTCGACCCGTGCTTCGGGGGGCGGCGGCGTCCGTACACGCGCGCGCCCTTCGACGTAACATCCCGCCGCGAGTAGCGAGAGGATGGGGAAAACGAGAGTGGCGCTTCGAGTCATCAACAGCCTCCTTGGGTGTGAGTTGGACGGGCTTCGCCGGACCTGATTCAGAAAACGGTGGGTAAAGGTACGTGAAGCGAGCCAACTCGCAGGGGATGGATTGGACCATGAGACGACGCATGAAGGTAGGCCAAAACAACCATGGCAGAGCTCGTGTGCCCTCTCATCGCACACCCCGCGTGATCGTCAGGACGCAGGCGCTGCGCGCGCGCCGAGAGGCTCGAGCGCAATCAAAACGGAGCCTTTCTCCGTCGCAACGAGCTCGACCGCCCGTACGGCCGCGTTGGCGCGGTAGTCGTCGCTCGCTTGCGGCGCCTCGCGGACGAGGCCGCGCACGAACACCAGCTCGCGCGGCCCGATCCACTCGACGTAGGCGCGCAGCGCGCACGCGGGGTCCGCGATGCCGCGCTCGGCGAGGAACGAGAGAAGCTGCGGGTTCGGGTCTTCGGGCGACGACGCGATCTCGTGCCGCCGCTGGACGAGCCACCTCGCGCCGTCGATTCGCACCGTCAGCTGCGCGCCCATGCCGTCCTCGAGCACGAGGTCGTCGGCCGACCTGCTCGAAAAGAGGTGCGCGCCCGGTTGGCCCGCCGGCTCCACGAAGACGCGGTACCAGGCGCAGGGCGGCGCGCCGAAGGGCGGGTGAAGGGGCGCGGCGCCCAGCCCCACGAGGCCTGCCGTGTGGATCGTCTTCCCCGGCTGCACGCTCGCGAGCGGAACGGGCACCGCCGTCGCATCGAGCGTTTTGACGCTCTTGAACAGGCCGCTCTTGATCCCATCGAGGACCGGCCGTCGCGCCAGGTAGCCGGCGGCGCCGACGCACGCCACGAAGACGGCGACCTCGACCTGCCGCCGGTGCGCCACGAGCCAGATCGCGGCCATGACGAACAACGCCGTCGTGACGATGAAGCTGTAGCAGCCTCGCCGTCGTCTCCAACGCGCACGACGCGGGCCGATGAGGGCGTCGCCGGCGTCGTCGTAGTCGAAGGGCGACGGGTCGTACATCAGCAGCCCTGCGCGGCCAGCTCGTCGAGCGTTGGCAAGATCATGCGCTGCCAGGGCTCGCCGTGGTCCATCATCCGCCCCGTGCGCGGGTCGATCGGGAGGTTGGCCTCGATCGGGTAGTAGGCGTTGTGCGCGTCGACGAGCTGGCGAAGCTGCGCGTACAGCTTCTCCGCCGCGGGCGTCGGCTGGCCGCCGTGCTCCGAAAGCGCCGACGAGACGTCGCGCCGGAGGTCTTCGATCCGCCGCAGCCGCCGCATCCACGCGGGCGGGCCGGCCACCACGGCGGCGATGCGCTCGGCGGTCGTGAGGGTGAAGTTGCGGGCCGGCGCTGCCGTCTGAGCGCCCTCGTTGCGGCGAGTCACGCGCCGAGCTTAGCAAACCTCCCGCGGTTCGCAGCCGTCTCGCCCCTGGCCCGGGGCCACCGCCGTGCCGGCCCCGGCCAGGCCGCAGCGAAGGAAACGCCCTGAAAATAGCCTCCGCGCCGATGGCACACGCCTCGCTAAGGCGCCCGGCATGCTGGCCAATGCGCAGAGCGCGAGCTTGATCGGTCTCGACGCGTCCCTCGTTCGTGTCGAGGTCGAGGCGTCGCGAGGCGTCCCCACCTTCGATCTCGTCGGCCTCGCGGAGGCGAGCGTGCGCGAGAGCCGCGTGCGCGTGAAGAGCTCGCTCGCCCAGCTCGGCATCGACCTCAGCGAGTACCGCATCGTCGTCAACCTCGCCCCGGCCGACGTGCGCAAGTTCGGCAGCGCGTTCGACCTGGCCATCGCCGCGGCCACGCTCGTCGCCGTGCGCGCCGCGCCGGCCGAGTCGCTCGAGGGCGTGCTCTTCTTGGGCGAGCTCTCCCTCGCGGGCGGTGTCCACGGCGTCCGCGGCGTCCTGCCGAAGCTGCTCGGCGTGCAGCAGCGCTTCGGCGTCCGCAAGGCGATCATCCCTCGGGCCAACGAGGCAGAGGGCGCGCTCGTCTCCTCGCTCGACGTGCGCGTCGTCAGCACCTTCGCGGACCTCGCCCAGGCGATGCGCGGCAAGGCGGAGCTCCCCAGGGCCAGCGCCGCGCCGCCGCAGGAGGCGATCGACGGCCTCGAGGATCTCGCCGACGTGCGCGGTCAGGCCGCCGCGCGCCGCGCGCTCGAGATCTGCGCCGCGGGCGGCCACAACCTGCTCATGATCGGCCCGCCCGGCGCGGGAAAGACGATGCTCGCGCGTCGCCTGCCCGGCCTCTTGCCGCCCCTCTCACCGGCGGAGTCGCTCGAGGTCAGCGCGATTCACAGCGTCGCAGGCTTGCTGCGCGGCGTGCCGTCGCTCTCGCGGGTGCGCCCGTTCCGCGCGCCGCACCATACCGTCAGCGAGGTCGGGCTCGTGGGCGGCGGGGACGTGCCCCGCCCCGGCGAGGTGAGCCTCTCCCACCACGGCGTGCTCTTCCTCGACGAGCTCCCCGAGTTCCGGCGCGGCGCGCTCGAGTCGCTGCGCCAGCCCCTCGAGGACGGGACGGTCACCGTCTCGCGCGCGCAAGGGCGGGCGACCTTCCCCGCGCGCCCGCTCCTCGTCGGGGCGATGAACCCGTGCATGTGCGGCTACCACGGAGATCCCGCGGGTCGCTGCGGTTGCCCGCCAGACCGCGTGCGCCTCTACCGCTCGCGCCTGAGCGGCCCGCTCCTCGATCGCATCGACGTCCACGTCCGCCTGCCGCCGGTCAGCGTCCAGGCGCTCCAGCGCGAGGCCCGCGGAGAGTCGAGCAAGCTGGTGCGCGAACGCGTGCAGATTGCACGCGAGCTCCAGCAGCGGCGGCTGCGCTCGGGCGAGGTGCACGCTGCGCTCAACGGGGTCCTCAGCGGCCGTGACCTCGAACGCGTGGCGCA
>DATIQP010000002.1:0-2145 GCA_035470765.1 Polyangiaceae bacterium
GCCTGGACGCTGGCGTTGCGGCGCACGGCGTGAGCCTCGGACTCGAGGACGAGCAGGCCGGCGCCCTCGCCGAGGATGAGGCCCTGCCGGTTCAGATCGAACGGCTGGCAGCGCTGCGGCGCCATCGCCGCGAGGCGCACGAAGCCGGAGAACTGCAGCTCCTGGAGCAGCTCGGCGGCGCCCGCGATGACCACGTCCGCGCGGCCCGAGCGGATCAGGTCCGCCGCGAAGCCGATGGCGTAGTTGCCCGCGGCGCACGCGGCCGGCAGCGTGAGGACCATGCCCTGGGCGCCGATCGCGCGCGCGAGGTGGATGGGGAGCAGCGTGGAGCCGTACTTCGGCAAGAGCGTGCGGCGCACGGCGCTCTGGCCGCCGGCGATCCAAGCGTGATCGAGGTCCGCGATGACGTCGGCCTCGCCCATCGTCGTCCCGAGGACGACGGAGGTCTTCGGGCCGCGCAGCAGCGCCTCGTCGATGCCCGCGTCGCGGATGGCCATGCGCATCGCCGCGAGCGACATCGCCGAGCAACGGCCGGCGCGCTTGAGCTCCGCGCTCGTGAGGTGATCCTCGGGGCGGAAGCCCTTGATCTCACCGGCGACGTCGCGGCCGAGCGCGCTCGGATCGAACGACTCGACCTGCGAGATGCCGCTCTCGCCGTGCTCGAGCGCGCGGAAGAACTCCTTCTTTCCGAGACCGATCGAGCTGACGACGCCAACCCCGGTGATGTAAACGCGATGCATCCGTTCGCCCTGCAAGCTTATAGCCCTCGAGCCGGGGCCCCGGCAACGAAAGAGGCTGATTTCAGCTGCGAATCGCTCTACGCGCGCGCAGGGGGGTACTCGCTTGCACGGCGGCGCTCGCCAATGTAATTGCGCGCCATGCACTCGCCGCTCGATCTCACGGACAGCAAGCGCCCGCGCCTCGTCGCGCCCACGCTCGTCGAGGCCGTCAAGGAGCTCAGGCACCTCGACAAGAAGGGCTTCGTCTTCATCCGCGCCGACGGCACCGAGCGCTTCTGCTCGTTCAAGGAGATCGACGAGGAGGCCACACGCCGCGGCGCGCACCTCGCCGCCAAGGGCATCGCCAAGGGCGACCGCGTCGCGATCCTCGTGCCCGACCCGGACGAGTTCGTGCTGTCGTTCCTCGGGGCGATCTACGCGGGCGGCGTGCCCGTGCCGATGTACCCGCAGCTCTCGTTCAAGAACGTCGAGACGTACCACGACACGGTCTCGCACATCGTGAACGCGTCCGACGCGAAGATCCTTTTGACCACGCAGTCGACGCGTCAGTTCGACGACCCGGTGATGGCGCGCGTTCCGAGCGTGCGCGAGATGATGACGACCGATCAGCTCGCCGCTCCCGCGCCGGGCAAGCTCGACGTGAAGCTCTCGGCGGACGACCTCTGCTTCCTCCAGTTCACCTCGGGGTCGACCAGCAAACCGAAGGGAGTCGTCGTCACCCACGGTAACCTCGCCGCCAACAGCGAGGCGTTCATGATCCACGGGCTCGGAAAGGACTCGAGCGTGGACAAGGGAACGAGCTGGCTGCCGCTCTTCCACGACATGGGGCTCATCGGCTTCGTCATCGGGCCGCTCTTCACGGAGATCCCCGTCGTGTTTCTCCCGACCGCGAGCTTCGTTCGCTCGCCGCGCGTGTGGCTCGACGCGATCCACCGTCACCGCGGCACGATCACGTACGCGCCGAACTTCGCGTACGCGCTCGTCGCGAAGCGCTTGAAGGAGAAGGACGTCCAGGACTTCGATCTCTCGTGCATCCGCATCGCCGGTTGCGGCGCCGAGCCGATCCAAGCCAAGACGCTGCGCGATTTCGCCGAGCGCTTGAAGCCCGCGAAGTTCGATCCGAAGGCGTACATCCCGTCGTACGGCATGGCCGAAGCGACGCTGGCGATCGCGTTCGCGCCGCACGGAAAGGGCTTCGCGACCGACTCGATCGATCCGAAGTCGCTCCAGTCGAGCGAGACCAAGCCGCTCACGGGCGAGGGCGCGCAAGAGCTCGTCGACTGCGGCAAGGCGTTCCCCGGCCACGAGATCGCGATCATCGACGAGAGCGGCAACCGCCTCGGCGAGCGCAAGGTCGGTCAGATCGTCACGACCGGTCCGAGCATCTGCAAGAGCGGCTACTTCC
>DATIQP010000003.1:0-12271 GCA_035470765.1 Polyangiaceae bacterium
CTCGGCGACGGGCTCGGTGCGCTCCTTGCCGTCGATGCAGAAGCGCTCGTGCACGCGCTTCTTCGACTTGCAGACGGACTTCGCGTAGCGCTTGCAGCGGAAGAACTGGTAGCGGGTGCCCGGCGGGTCCATCCACTCGAGACACTTCTCTTCGACGTCGGGGCAGAAATCGCCCTCGACGAGGACCATGCCGTCCGGGCAAGCCGCCGGCGGCAGCGGCAGCGGCTCGACGTGCTCGCGCGGCGGAGCGACGACGGCGAGCTCGAGCGTGGCGCTCCCCACCGGCTGCGCCGCTCCACCGTCGAGGCGATCGCCGGCGGTCATCACCGGCTCGGCCGATGCCGAGCGGCACGCGACGGCGAGCGTCGCGAGCGGCAAGAGGATGAGGTACGGCGTGCTGCGCGCGTGCATGTGGACCGCGAGCCCGCCGTCGTAGTCGAAGATGGCTCAGCCGAGAACCCTGAAAGTGGCGCGACCGGCCTCTCTACTGCACACTCTTCTAGTAGTGCCTCGCGTCCTCTGGCTCCCCCTTCCAGCGGCGCTCATCGCCGCGTCGTGCGCCTCAGGTGATCGACCTCACACGAAACCCCTGGTGGAGCCGAGCGCCTCGCCGCCGGCCATCGAAGCCGGCCCACCCTCCCAAGCGAGCGGCGCGCTCGACGCCGGCACCGCGAGCAGCGCGAGCGGCGCGAGCGGCGCGTGCCCCGCCGGCATGGTCCTCGTCGAGGGCGAGTACTGCCCGAACCCGATCCAGATCTGCCTGCGCTGGCTCGATCCTCCCGGCCCGTACCACGACTACCGCTGCGCCGAGTACGCCAAGCCCGCGCGGTGCAACGGCCCGCGCCGCCACGAGCGCTTCTGCATCGACAAGGAGGAGTACGTCGCGCCCGGCGACCCGCTCCCGCTGGCCCACCAGTCGTGGACGAGCGCGGGCAAGGTCTGCCAGTCGCTGGGCCGCCGCCTCTGCCTCGAGAGCGAGTGGCAGTTCGCGTGCGAGGGCGAGGAGATGCGGCCGTATCCGTACGGCTTTGTCCGCGACGCGACGGCGTGCAACATCGACCGCATGGACCTCGGCAAGCCCAACGCGGGCCTTCGCGATCTACGCGCCCCGATCGGCGACTACCCGCGCTGCGTCAGCCCCTTCGGCGTCCACGACATGAGTGGCAACGTCGAGGAGTGGTCGACGCTCGACCACGGCGCGCCGCCGCAGCGCTCTTCGATGAAGGGCGCGTGGTGGCTGCCCGGAAAGAACACCTGCCGGGCGCGCACGCTCGGCCACGGCGAGGTCTACGAGGGCTCGCAGGTGGGCGTGCGCTGCTGCGCCGCTGCTAAATAGCCCGTCACTGCCGCACGCTCGAGCCGCAGGCGAGAGTTCGGAGTGAACGTGGAAATCACTCGCCGAAGGCGATGCCGTCAGGGTAGACGCCGACCACCCAGCGCCGCTTGGTCGCGAGCGTCGCCCGATCGATCTCGAGCACCGCCCCCGGCGAGCGGTGATCGCCCTCGCACACCACGTACGCGCGCCCGTCGCGCGCGACGCGCACCACGTGAGGGCTCTTGCACTCGTCGCCGTAGGCCACCCGTTCCTGCACCGCGCCTTTGTCGAGGTCGACCCTCGCCAGTCCGTCAGGACCTTGCAGCGGGACGAGCACCAAGCGCTCTCCGGAGAAGTCGGGCATCATCGCGCGCCCGCCGACGGCGATGGGCTCGCCGAGCGTGCGCTTCGCCATGTCGAGCACGCGCACGTCCGCGCTCTCGAGATCCGCGACGACCGCGACGGCGCCGTCGGGCGACAGCGTGACCGAGTAGGGGCCGAAGCGCGGCGCGCCGAGCGCCGCCGCCGACGCGCCGATCGGGACGTGCGAGACCTCCATCGCGCCGTCCAGCTCGACGACCGCGATCTCGTCCGAGCCGTAGCAAGCGACCAGCGCCTCACGATCGTCCTTGGTGACCGCGATGCCATGCGGCGCGACGCACACGGCGCGCGCGCCGAGAAACCGGAGCGTCTTCGCGTCGAAGACACTCAGCCGCGCGAACATGCTCGCCGCGCTGCCGCCCGATTTCGCGTTCTGCATCGCCCGGCGCATGTCGAAGTGCGACACGAGCACGCGCTCGTGGTCGTGCGTCAGCACCACGTCGCCTGGGTTCTGGTCCACGTCGACCGCCGCGCCGAGGGCGAGGGTGCCCGTGTCGAGGCGGAGCAGCTGTCCGAGGCTGTCGGAGCTTCCGTGGCCGGCGTGCTTGCCCTGGCCCGCGTCGTCGGGGGGAAAGGCGAGCGCGACGAACAGGTGCCCGTCGCCGTCGACCGCGAGGTGGTGGGGGGCCTCGTGCGCGCTCGGATCCACGTCGACCGAGCGCGAGACCACCCGCGCGCCGTCGCGGTCGACGATCGAGATCGTGTCCGAGCCGTTGTCCGTGACGTACGCCGCCGACGCCCTTGCGATGGGCACGGGCGCGCCCGCCAGCGCCTCCGCCGCCGGTGCCCGCCGCGACCGACACGCGAGCAGTGCGATCAGCGCCAAGGCAAGATACAAGAACCGCGCGCCCGTCTTCGTCTCCGTCTCCGTCTCCGTCTCCGCCTCCGTCTCCGTCTCCGTGCCATGAAGCCCCGCCTCCTCCTCGTCCTCCTCGCCGTCCTCGCAGTCTACGCGCCCCGCGTCGCGCGGGCGAACGGTCGCTTTCCTCGCGCCCAGCAGATCGTGAGCGTCCCGGGCGATCCGAGCCGGGTCTTTCTGCGCGCCACCTTCGGCGTCCTCGCCTCGTTCGACGGCGGCCGGCGGTGGCGCTGGCTCTGCGAGGACGCCATCGGCTTCTCCGGGACGTGGGATCCGCCGCTCGCCGCCACGCCCGACGGCCGCCTCTGGATGGGCCTCGAGCACGGCCTCCGCTGGACGACGGATGGGTGCAGTATGCACGCAGTCCCGGAGCTGGAAGGCGAGCTCGTCTCGGATCTCAGCGTCTCGGGGCGGGACGTCGTCCTCGTCACCTCCACGCCGAAGAAACGCGCCGCGGTCTGGCGCGTCCCCGAGCACGGCCCCGCGACGCGCATGGGGCCCGGCCTCGAGGGCTTCTACTTCGACACGATCGACGGGTACGGAGAAAGTGCGGGCGTGCTACCTGCACGCCCGCCGATCGACGCGGCGGCCAAGTCGCGAATCTGGGTTAGTGGCGTGCGCGTCGGCGAGAAGCCCGCCCCACACCTGTTCCGCAGCGACGACGGCGGCAGCACGCTCCGCGAGCTGTCGCCCGCCTGGCCGACGACGGGCCGCGTCTACATCGCCGCGATCGATCCGAAGGACGCCGCGCGCATCCTCGTGCGCCAGCTCAGCGAGCGCGGCAGCGATCTCTTGCTGTCGGAGGATGCGGGCCAGTCCTTCCGCGTCGTGCTCCACACCGCGGGCGCCATGTTCGGCTTCACGAGCTCCGCCGACGGCGCGACGATGTGGGCAGGCTCGGGCGATCCCGCCGAGGGCCTCTACCGGTCGACCGACCGCGGCCGCACCTTCGCGCCGCTCGCCAAGGCGCCCATCTTCTGCCTCCACCGCGCGGCCGACCGCCTCTACGCCTGCTCGAACCCGTTCACCGAGAAGGGCTACGCCATCGGCGCTTCGCCCGACGACGGCGTCACGCTGTCTCCGCTCCTCGCCTTCGCCGACGTGCTCGGTCCGGTCGCATGCGACGCGGGTGCGGGCGCGCTCTGCGACAAGGTCTGGCCCGCGATGCACGCCACGTTCACCACGGGGACGGCGTCGGCATCGGCACCTCCGCTGCCCGCGTTCAGCGCGACCGCGCAGCCGAGCGCCCCCGACGCCGGCGCTTCGCCCGCGCCGCAGCGTTCATCGTGCGGGTGCCGCGTCGCTGGCCACCCCGCAGGGCAACCCACGGGGCTCGCGGTGCTGGGCGCCCTGCTCGCGGGTCGCGCGGCATCACGACGTCGCCGTCGGCCTGGATCCGCGCTTGACCAGCGAATGGAGCCACCCGGGCGGCGCACGTCCGGGCGGCTCACGGAAAAGCGATGAATCACGGGCGATTGCAACGCTGGTGCGGCTGGCGCTTCCCTTGCAGACAGGGACGTCATCATGGCCAAGCGCTCGAAGATCGCCCTCCTCGCTGTGATCTCGGCGGCGCTCGTCGCTTGCGGTGACGCCAGCACGAACTCGGCCAACTACTTCACCGGAATCGGCGGCGGCAACGCGAGCAACGGAGGGGGAGGCGGCGCGGGTGGCGGCGGCTCGTCCGACGCGGGCGGTGGCGGCGGCTCCGACGGCGGTACGTCACAGACCCAGGGCTTCGACGTCATGACCGACAAGACGTCGTACGACGTCGAGCTCCGCGCGAGCGCCACCGTCCAGGTCACCGTCGCCCCGAAGAGCTTCAGCGGCACGGTCAACCTGGCCGTCAGCGGTCTTCCGACCGGCGTGACCGGCACGTTCACGACCAGCTCGCTCTCGGTGAGCGGCACCACTGGCGCGACGACCACGCTCAAGCTCACCACGGCCTCCTCCATCGTGCCCGGCGCGGTGCCGTTCACGGTCACGGCGACGTCGGGCTCCACCAACGCGCAGGCTGCGGTCTCGCTCAACGTCCTGGCGCAGATCACGATCCAGATCCCGATGAACGTCGACGCGCTCGAGGGCACGAGTGGCAGCCCGAGCACGAACGCCTTCGGCGACTACCCCATCGTCATCACCGCGCCCGCGAACCTCGGCACCGCCAACCCGATCGCGGTCAAGTTTCTGAACCTCGACTCCGCCCCGCACTGCATCCACGCCAGCAACGCCACGCAAGGCTTCCCGCACGACTCGGTCACCAACGGCGTTTGCAACACGCCCATGCAGACCAACCAGCTCGATCAGACCGCGCACAACGTGAACGCGAAGGGCTCGTATCTGTTCTGGCTGCACGATCAGGGCGACCTGACCGACGGCATGATCACGATTCAGTGACCGCGCAGCGATTCACCCGCACTGAGTCGTCGACGTGAGCTGCACGCACCGGTTCGAGCAGCAGTCGGAGCCGTAGCGGCAGTACGCGCCGGTCTGGCCGCAGCTCGGGTTGGTGTTGCCGCCGCTCTGCGGCGTCGCGCACTTCCCGTCGAGGCCGCACATGCCGAAGCAGCAGTCGCTCGCCTGCCCGCAGCCCTCGCCCGGCATCGCGCAGCCGTAGCCGCCGTCCGCGGTGGGGTAGGGCAGGCACGACTGCACGCCCTGCGAGTAGACGCAGTTGTTCGAGCAGCACGAGGAGTTGTCGATGCACGTCGAGGCTTGCGAGAGGCAGCTCGTCTGCTGCGATCCGCCGAAGCAGGCGCCGTTCTGGCAGAGGCCGCTGCAGCAGTTCCGGTTCTGGGTGCAGAAGCCGCTCGCGTCCACGCACGCGGGCTCCACGCTCGGCTTCGCTTGGCAGTAGGCCGCGCCGGAGTAGAGCTGGCAGTAGGCGGAGCAGCAGTCGGAGTCGAGCACGCAGGCCGAACCGATCGGCGTCAGCGTGCACGGCCCGCCCGACGTCTGTCCGCACGCGCCCGCTGCGAGCACGACCCCAAGAGCCCCCAGAAGCCAGCGCATGCCCGAACCCTACGAGTCAGCGATGCGGCGCGCAAGGCAGGGCTTGCGGATTCGCGCGTCAGTAGCGGACCGAGACGATGGTCAGCTCCGCGCGGCCGCTCGGGCGTTGCAGCACGATCGCGTCGCCCTCTTCCTTCTTCAGGAGCGCCCGTCCCAGCGGCGAGCGCCAGCTGATGTGGCCTTTGTCGAGGTCGATCTCGTCCTCGCCGACGATGCGATACCGCGAGCGCTTGCCGTCCTCGTCCTCGACCTCCACGTAGGCGCCGAAGAACGCGCGCGCCTCGCCGTCCTCGCGCGGCCGCACGACCTGCGCCTTCTCCAGGCGCTTGGTGAGAAAGTGCATGCGCCGATCGATCTCGCGCAGCTTGCGCTTGCCGTAGATGTACTCGGCGTTCTCGCTGCGATCGCCCTGGGCCGCCGCGTCCGCCACGTCCTGGACGACCTTCGGGCGGTCCTTCGTCCGCAGGCGGACGAGCTCCTCCTGGAGCTTCTTCGCGCCCTCCGGGGTGATGTAGTTCGGCTCGCCCGGCTTGCTCATCGGTACGCGTGGGCGTGGCCTTCGCCCAGCAGCAGGTCGAACGCCCACGGGATTGGCTCGCCGTTGGCGAGCTGGACCACGGCGAGTGCGATGGCGCGGCGCGAAGCTCGCCTGGGCACGCTCAGCACCGCCCAGCGCTCGCCGGGCGAGCGACCCCACGCCCGGCCCGACTCGACGCGGACGCGGTGGTGTCCTTCGCAGAGCACGACGCGCGTGCGCTTGGGGCTGACGAGGTCGAGCGCGAGCGCGGCGAAGGCCAGGCGATCGAACGGCTCGTCGTCTTCCTCGGCGAGGTCACGCTCGACGTCGGCCGCCTCGGAGAGCTCGAAAAGGGATCGGGTGGGCATCAGCAGCTTCGCGCGTGGAGCTCGAGGAAGTACGCGACCAGATCGCGCTCCCTGCTCCCCATCATCACGAAGCGTAGCACGCGGGCGAACGGCCAGACCCGCGTGTCGGGCGGGACGAACATGGTCCAGTGCCCCAGCTCTTGCGGGCTCACGTCGACCCACGTCGCTCGCAACGTCCGCGCGAGGAGCTCGCTCAAGAACGCCCCGTGTCGCTCCACGTCGGCCGTGGCCGCCGCGGTCTTCACGCCTGTGGTCTGGTAGCGCGACAAGAGCTCGCTTTGCATCGCCTCGATGCTCCCCACGTCGGTGCGCAGCTCGATGCCGTGTTGCATGCGGTAAAGCTTGCCGAGCTCGCGCGAGAGCGCCGTGCAGCGAAGGCGCGCCTCGTACGCCGCACGCACGCGCGCGTCGGCGAGCGAAGGAGGAGGAGTGGGCTCCTCGAGCCGCTCCGCGGACTCGATTCGCCCGATGGCGAGGCTCGGCGGCGTCGCGTCGCTCGAGACCGCGCGGAACGCAGGGCGCGAGATGCCCTTCTTCAGCGAGCGCCGCTCGCCGCTCTTCTCGAGCGCGGGGCCGCCGATCACCTCGAGCTCGGACGAGACCGACAAGGCGATGGCCTCCGACTCGCCGCCGACCGGACTCGGCGAGGGAGGCGGCGGGATGGTCTCGATCAGCCGCTGGTCGCTCGCTTCCGTGGGTCGAACCGTGATGTCCCGGGTCGCCGGCACCCTCGAGCCCGGCGGGGCGAGCACGGCGGGCAAAGGCGAGTCGTAGCGCGGCGCGCTCGGGCGGGACGGCCCTCGCGACGGCGTCCGGCGCTCGCGCGCGCCGCTCGTCGGCGGGTTGGAGAATCCCATCGACGGCGTCGGCGTCTCGAGGCGCCGCGCCGGAACGCTCGGCCGCTTGCTCTCCGCCAGCTCGACCAGCCGCCGCGCGCGCGTGCGCAGCTCGTCGTGGGCACGAGGGTTGGTGGCCACCACGCGGGCGAAGGGCAAGGCGCGCCCCATGTTGCCCGCGGCCGCCCACGCCTGCGCCGCCAGCAGCTCGAGCTCGTCGAACGACGACTTGGCGGCCAGCATCGACACGCGCTCCGCGATGAGGAGCGGGTCCTCCTGCTGGAGGATGAGCGACGCTCGGGAACGCAGGTACACCACGGACGGGATGGAGCCGTGCGCGCGCTCCAGCGCGTCGATGCGGCGGATGGCGCCTTGCGCGTCGCCCGCGTCCAGCTGCGCCTCGATCGACCAAGCCACGGGATCCGAGAGCGGGCCCTTCGGCGGCGGCGGTCGCGGCGAGCCCGCGATCGCTTGCTCGATGCGCGCGGCTCGCTCCCGCGCACTCTCCGTCGCTCGCGCAGACCTTGCGCCGAGCCAGTCGAGCATCTCGACGCGCGTGGGACCGCCCTCACGCAGGGTCCCGGGCGCGACGTGCTCGGCGAACTGCAGGAGCCGCGTGGGCCAGTGCTCCGCGTCGCGGAAGGTCACGCGCCGGTACGTGCGGACGCCGGGGCGCTGCGTACGCGTCAGGGCGAGCGTCGTCAGCACGACCTCGGCGTCGGAAGGCAGATCCTCGAGGAGCGCCGCGAGATGCATCGCCTGCAGGACGCGAGCGACGTCCGCCTCGCCCATGTCGAACGAGAGCGCCGAAAGATCCAGCCACTGGCCCTCGTACGCGCGGGTCGACGCGAGGTAGACGCGCCCCTCGAACAGCTCAGCCGCTCCGAGGTGCTGGATGGCGCGGCGGACGACGGGGCCGCGAGCATACGCCGGCGCGATGACGGGCCGGACGGCCTCGGCGGCGGCCTCCACGATCTCGGGCGTCATGCCGACCTCGACCATGCGCTCGCGCGCCTCGCGCACGGTCGTCCGGTAACCGACCTCGCGTACGGCGCCGGGCTCCGTCGTCTTCAGCTCGATCGCCTCGGCGTCGAACAGCGCGAACTCAGCATCGAGTGGTCCGGCGTCGGCCCGTGCAACCACCCGGTCCGCGACCACGAGTACACACGAGTCGTAACTAGACTCCACGTCATGCTAAGTTTTTCACGGGCTTAGGGCGCCTGGCAACGTTTACAGCGTCTTTCCGGAGACACCGACGCACACCACCCCCGAGTGAGGACATGAAACACACAAGCGATGCCATCCTGAAGCCCGAGCAAGCGCGCTACCTCGAAGCGCTCGAACCCCCTCGGGATCCTCTGCTCGCCAAGCTCGAGCGCTTCGCCGCCGAGCGCCATCAGCCCATCAGCGATCCGGAGGTGGCCTCGTTTCTCGCCATCGCGGTTCGCAGCCATCGCGCGAAGCGCATCGTCGAGCTCGGCACGAACATCGGCTACGGCGCGATCGTGATGGCGCGCGCCTCCGAGGGTCAGGTCGTCACCATCGAGAAGTCGCGCGAGCTCTGCGAGACCGCGCGCGGCTTCATCGGCGAGGCGCAGCTCTCGGGTCGCGTCGAGGTGCGCGAGGGCGCGGCGATCGCAGAGCTCGAGAAGATCGACGCGATGGACTTCGTCTACATCGACTGCGTCAAAGAGGAGTACCCGCGCTACTTCGAGCTCGCCCTGCCGCGGCTCTCCGCCGGAGGAGTGATCGTCGCCGACAACGTGCTCTGGAAGGGCCTGGTCGCAAGCGACGAGGTGCCTGCCGAGGAGCGGGCGCGCGTGGAGGCCCTGCGCGCGTTCAACCGCGCCATCGTGGCCACGCCCGGCCTCCGCGGCGTGATCCTCCCGCTCGGCGACGGCGTCGCCTACGCGGTCAAGATGACGTGAGCCCTCACGCGGTCGCGGGAGCGTGAGCGTCGCCTGCGGGGGTCGCGGTCGTGCCCTCGGGCGGTGACTCCGCCGAGCGCTTGTAGCCGCACTCCTTGTTGGCGCACGCGATCATCGGCTTGAGCTTGTTGCCGGCCTGCACGAGGAACTTCGCGTTGCAGACGGGGCACGGCTCGTTGATGGGCTTCTGCCAGAGCTTGAAGTCGCACTTGATCGACTCGTTGGCGTAGTTCGAGCAGCCGTAGAACGTCTTGCCGCCGGTCTTGCGGCCGTTCTTCGGCTTGGGACGGATCTCGATGAGGTCGCCGCCGCACTTCGGGCACGCCACGCCGAGCGGCACGGGCCGCGCGCTCTTGCACTCGGGGTAGCCCGAGCACGAGAGGAACTCGCCGTAGCGACCACTGCGGATGATCATCGGCTTGCCGCACTTGTCGCACTTGATGTCCGTCATGCGGACCTGCGCGCCCGTGCCATCCGGCCCGAGATCGCGCGTCGTTTTGCACTTCGGATAGTTCGAGCAGCCGAGGAACCAGCCGTTCTTCGACCAGCGCTTCATCATCTCGCCGGTGCCGCAGGTCTCGCACTTCTCGCCGGTCGGCTCGGGCTCGGGGTTCCAGCGCTTGCCCTTCTTCGCCGGCTCGAGCTGCTTCCTGAAGCGCTTGTAGAAGCGGCTGAGCAGCGCCTCGCGCTCCTCCTTGCCCGCTTCGACCTCGTCGAGCTCCTCCTCCATCTGCGAGGTGAACGCGGGGTCCATGAAGTCGAGCTGGCTCTTCACGAGACCGTCGACCACGTACATCCCGAGCGTCGTCGGCTTGAAGCGCGCGTCGATCTTCTCGACGTAGTCGCGGGCCTGCACCTTGCTGATGATCTCGGCGTACGTGCTCGGCCGGCCGATGCCGCGCTCCTCGAGCTCGCGCACGAGCGAGCCTTCGTTGTAGCGCGGCGGCGGCTGGGTGAACTTCTGCTCGGTCACGACCCCCGGCGGCGTCACCAGACTCAAAGGCTGCCCCTCGGCGAGCTCCGGCAGCGTCGCCTCGTCGTCCTCCTCCGGCTTGGCCTCTTGCTCCTCGCCGGCGAGAGCCTTGGGCCGTGCGCTCGGCCCGGCCTCGCCGTAGACGGCGAGCCAGCCGGAGAACTTCAGGATGCGCCCGCTCGCCCGGAGCCCGTAGCTAGAACCGTTGCTGCCCTTCGCATCGATGTCGACGCTGGTCTGATCGTAGACGGCCTCGTTCATCTGGCTCGCGACGAAGCGGTCCCAGATCATCCGGTACAGCTTGTACTGCTCGTCCTTGAGGTGCTTGCGGACCGCGTCGGGCGGGTAGTCGAGCGACGTCGGGCGGATGGCCTCGTGCGCCTCCTGCGCGGCCTTCTTCGACTTGAAGACGTTGGGCTGCGCGGGCAGGTGCGCCTTGCCGAACGACTTCTCGATGTAGTCCCGCACGCCGGCGATCGCCTCGGGCGCGACGCGTGTCGAGTCGGTGCGCATGTACGTGATGAGACCGACCTGGCCGAGCTCCTTGCCGAGCTCGACGCCCTCGTAGAGGCCCTGCGCCACCTGCATCGTGCGCTTGGCCCCGAAGCCGAGGCGATTGACCGCGTCCTGCTGGATCTTGCTCGTGGTGTAGGGAGGCGGCGCCTTGCGCTTGCGCTCGCTCTTGGTGATCTTCGAGACGGTGAACTTGGAGGCCTCGAGGTCGGTGCGGATCTTCCCGGCCTCGTCGGCGGTGTGGACCTCGAGCTTCTCGGCCGCCTGCTGCGTGAGCCGGGCGAAGAACGCGGAGCCTTCCTTCGGCGCCAGCTGAGCCCCGCAGTTCCAGTACTCCACAGGCTTGAAGGCCTCGATCTCCCGCTCGCGGTCGACGATGAGCCGCAGCGCCACGCTCTGCACGCGCCCCGCCGAGAGCCCGAAGGCGAGCTTGGACCACACCAGCGCCGAGACGTCGTAGCCCACGATCCGGTCGAGGACGCGGCGGGCGCGCTGGGCGTCGTAGAGGTTCTTGTTGAGGGCGCGAGGCGAGGCGACGCCCTTCTGGACGCCGGACTTGGTGATCTCGTGGAACTCGACGCGCTTGCACCGCTTGCTGCCCAGCTCTTCCGCCAGGTGCCAGGCGATCGCTTCGCCCTCGCGGTCGGGGTCGGGGGCGAGGAGCACCTCCACCGCGTCGCGGGCGGCCCCCTTCAGCTCCTGGACGATCTTCTCTTTTCCAGCAATGATTTCGTAGGTTTCCTTGAACCCGTGGTCGACGTCGACACCGAGCTTCTTGGGCAGGTCCTTGATGTGACCCTTCGAGGCCATCACCTCGTAGCCCGATCCCAAGTATTTTTTGATCGTCTTGGCCTTCGCCGGCGACTCGACGACCACCAGTGTCTTACCCATTTTTGCCAAATCGACCCCCGGGCCCAAATGGGAAGCCTTGCAAATCAATGATTTACGAGTTTCTTCCTCTGGAAAAGCCCTGAAGAGCCTTCTACTACTACGTCCCCCAAGGCGAGCGTCAAGAGCGCAGTCGAAACAGCTGAGGCGCTCAGCCCCGTCTCGAGGGTGAGCTGATCCGGGTGTTTGGGGGTGAAGGAGAGGGCTCGGAGGAGGGTCTTTTCGTCGTCCGAGAGCTCGGAGACGGAGTCGGAGACGGAGTCGGAGTCGGGGACGGATTGGGAGTGGGAGTCGGAGTCGGGGTCGGGGACGGGGATGCCGAAGTGGGCGCCGAGCTCGACCATGCTCCGGACGATGTGGGCGCGAGGGTCTCTCATCAGCAAGGCGGAGCCGGCGATGCGTCTCTGCACGAGGGCGCCCGGGACGACCCACAGCGGGCGACCGAGCTTGAGGGCGTACTGGGCCGAGCTCAGGGCGCCGGAGGGCGTGCCCGCCTGGACGACCAGGACGGCGTCGCAAAGCGCGACCAGGACGCGGTTGCGGGCGAGGAACCTGGCACGGGCCGGCGAGACGCCGTCGGGGTAGGGGCGGAGCAGGGCGCCGCCGCACGCGACGATGCGCGCGAACAGCGCGGCGTTCTCCGACGGCCAGATGGCGGGCCATCCGCACCCGAGCACAGCCCAGGTG
>DATIQP010000004.1:0-14428 GCA_035470765.1 Polyangiaceae bacterium
CCTCCTCGAGGGCCTCGATGCGGTCGGTGTATTGAGGGTTACCCTCCGCCCCGGCGACGAAGACGTACGGGACGTGCTCGTCGCCGTGGACGTCCAGGAAGAAGTCCACGCCGTGCTCGTACATCGCGTCGCGCACGCAGAGCACCTCCGGGCTGATGCGCTTGTCGGCCTCCCACCAGCAGCGGTTGAGATCCGTG
Organism: Polyangiaceae bacterium; assembly: GCA_035470765.1. Taxonomy (GTDB): domain Bacteria; phylum Myxococcota_A; class Polyangia; order Polyangiales; family Polyangiaceae; genus DASXHD01. The sequence goes on from DATIQP010000004.1 coordinate 198, forward strand.
CCGACCGCGTTGGTCCGGTGGTTGCCGGCGAGGGCGCCGTCGGGGTTCATGCACAGCACGAGGAACACGCTCGACTCGTCGAGCAAGCGCGAGACCGTGTCGTCGTCGTCGCTCGCCAGCCGGCCCACGAGGCCTTCCATGAACCAGCCGGCCATCGTCTCGCCTGGGTGCTGCTGCGCGACGATCCAGAGCTTGGGGGCGGCCTCGTCGCGTCGGCCGAGCGAGAGCAGCTGCATCGTCTCGCCGCGGACGGTCCGGCCGAGGTCGTGGACGGCGCCCCGGCCCGAGGCGCGCACGCTGTCGACGAGAGCGCGACGGCGCGCCCGGCCGTACGGCGGATAGTAGGCGAAGGCCATCGCGTCTTGCCCCTCGCACTCGAAGCGCAGCGTCCGGCCGCCCCACTCCGTCGGCACGCGGAACCAGTCCTCGCCGTCCGCGCTCGCGCACACTCGGTAGCCCTCGAAGGCGTCGGCGTAGGTGCAGTCGCCGGCGTTGGCGATCTCGAACGCGCAGCGCGCGCCGCCGAGATCGCGAGCGACGAAGGCGAAATACTGCCGGAACTCGGGGTTACGGTCGTCCGCACGGATGGCCAGCCGCGCCTCGGTCTTGCCGGCTCGGAGGAGCTGGATCTTCCCGCCGTCCCTGGGTGAGAGCACACGCATCGAGGATGCCTGAATATCACGGGACTGGCGCGCGCGCCGTCCCTGACTAGACTGGCGCCGCGATGAAGAAGGCGGCCTTGCTTGCTCTTTCGATCGGCGTCGCGGCGTGCGGCTCCTCGCCCGACCCCGGCTACAACGACGGCGGAACCAGGGACGCCAGCACGCAGGCCGACGCCGCCCCGCCGGACGCCTCGCAGGGCGGCGACGGCTCCCCCGCCAAGGACGGCTCTCCCGGCTGCGGGACGTGCCCGACCGGCTACGCGTGCGGCTCCGCCAACGGCCTCGCGGTCTGCCGCAACACGCAGACGAACATCCCGCTGTTCTCGAACGTCTACGTCATCCTGATGGAGAACACGTCGCTGTCGACGCTCCAGAGCGCGATCACTGCCGGCACGGCGCCCACGATCAAGAACCTGCAGGCCAACTTCGCGAGCTCTGCCGACTACCACGGCGTCGCTCACCCCAGCCTGCCGAACTACATCGCGCTCACCTCGGGCGACACCCAGGGCATTGGCTGCGACTGCAAGGCACAGGCGGGGCAAGGCTCGTGCAACGTGGCCACATGCAACCTCCTGCTCGGCTCGTGCTCGTGCAACAAGAGCGCCTCGCACATCGGGGATCAGCTCGACACGGCGAAAAAGTCCTGGATGGACTTCGGCGAGAGCATGGGCAGTCCGTGCAACGTCGTCGACAACAGCCCGTACGCCGTTCGCCACAATCCGTTTCTCTACTATGACGACGTGCAGGGCAACGCCTCGCGATGCGCAGCCCACGTCGTCGACCTGTCGAGCTTCGACCCCGCGAGCCCGGCCGTCTTCAACTTCATCGCGCCCAACCTCACCAGCGACATGCACGACCCCGATCCGGTCACCGACGCCGTCCACGTGAACATCCCCAACGGCGACACATGGCTCGGCTCGCACGTCGGCCCCATCCTGGCGTCGAACGCCTACAAGCAAGGCGGCCTGCTCGTCGTCGTCTGGGACGAGGACGACGGCTCCGGCGGGATCTCCGGCACCGACGATCCCATCGGCATGTTCCTCATGTCGCCGTACGCGAAGGCGGGCGGGTACAAGAGCACGGTCCACGCGGACCACTACTCGCTGCTCGCCACGTTCGAGGACGGGCTCGACCTCGGCCGGATGGGCAAGGCCAGCGGCGCGACGCCGCTCACCGATTTCTTCCCCAGCAACTGATCCAGGAGGACTGCGATCATGGCGCGAGTGCGCCGGCCGGTGGTTCGGTCGTTCCACAAGAGGTTCATACGCGAGTGCGCGGCGTGGGTTCGCGCCGGCGGCCACGCCGTGCTCTGGGATTCCCCCGACCGCGCGCGCCTCGTGCTCCCGCGGCCGGATCCGGACGACCCGATGGACCTCGGGCGCTGGTCGATCATGGACCTCGGCAAGTCGAGCTACGCCGTCGTGCGTCGCGGTCCGCTCGAGGGGCTGGCGACCACCCCCGTGCCGGGCGACACCCTCGACATCGTCCGCGAGCGCGCGACGCGCGACTCCATCCATCGCGGCCCGACGCGCTCGATGAACCTGGACTGCCTCGCCTGCGGCTCGTGCTGCAGGAGCAACGACGTCATCCTCGAGAAGGTCGACGAGCGTCGCTTCACCCGCGCCGGCCGCACGGAGCTGATGCGGCCGCCGCTCGCTCGCCGCAGGCGCGACGGTCGAATCCGGCTGCGCTTGCTCCCCAACGGCGACTGTCACCACCTCGGCAAGGACAACCGGTGCGCCATCTACCCGATCCGGCCGGACGCGTGCAGCCAGTTCCCGGCCGGCAGCGAGTGCTGCCTCTTCGCGCGCGAAGAGGAGATGGGCATCGTCGACGGTCTCCCGCCGGACGATTGACACTCACTTCTTGGGCGCCTTCGGACCCTTCTGCGCTTCGAGCTGCTGCTTGATCGCGGAGAGGCGCGCCTTGAACGCCTCGGGGACGAGCGAGTCGGCGAGGGCGCCGTCGACGACCTTGCGCCCGTCGGGGCCGCCGAAGACGAGCAGCGCCTGGCCCGCGCTCGTGACGGCCGACGAGAGGTCCTCGCTGTCGGGTGCGGCGCGGTAGAGCATGAAGAACTCGCGCAGCTGCGGGACCTGGCCGGCGTCGCCGATGTCGACCAGCGCGGCCGCGGCCTGCTTCACGTCGTCGTCCGTGTCCGCCGGGTCGAGCAGGTGCGAGGCGAGCAGCGGCGCGGCCTGCTTGTCCTTCATGGCGGCGAGCGCCTGCGCCATCGGCCCGACCGGCGGCGTGAGCAGCACGTCGTGCAAGAAGTCGTAGTGACGGCCGAGCGCCTCGATCATGTACTGCGCCCCGTTGCGGCGGGCGGCGATGGCCGTGCGCGCGTCGGTGAGCAGCAGCGGCGCGGTGAGCGGGTTGCTCGCGAGCTCGACGAGCGTCTTGGTGACGGTCGGGTCTTCGAGGGTCGCCATCTCGCGGAGGAGCAGCCGCTGGCCCGCGACCATCTCCGCGTCGCGGTTGGTCAGCGCGGCGCTGATCTGCGTGGCGAGGGGCGCCGGCGGCTGCGGCGGGCTGGGAGCCAGCCCGTCGGCCTGGACTACGCAGCTCTTGATGGGGCCGCCGAGCGAGAGCTCGCGCTCGATGCCGCCCGTCGCCGCGTCGAGCACCGTGACGGCGCCCGAGTCGTCGCAGAGCACGAGCGAACCCGGGCCCGCGGCGCCGCCGACGATGTCGTTCTTGTCGGAGTGCACCCACGCGAGCTTCGTGCTCTTGGCGTCGAACGCCATCGCGAGGCGGAAGTAGGTCCCGTAGAAGCGGTCGCTGTCGAGACCGATGGGCGTGGCGCTCGTCGGCCGCGCGTAGAGGCGCGTCTTGTCGAGCGCCGCCGCGACCGGGCTGAGCTTCTGGTCGCCGGGCTGGTAGAGCATCGGCGTGCCGGGCAGCTCGCGCTGCGGGACGGTGAGCTTGGTCGCCTGATCGTGCGAGGCGCCCTTGATGGCGTCGTCGAAGCGGAAGAGCGCCGATTCGCCGAAGTAGAGCGCGCCGCCCAAGGCCATCGCGTGGCTGACCTGGCCGCGCAGAAGGATGCGCCCCGCCTCCTCGCCGCTCGCGACGTCGAGGACGGAGACGTACTGGTTGCTCCACGGGACGAACGCGTAGCCCGCGAGGACCGCGGGCACGCCGAGCGACTTGTCCGTGTCGATCTGGCGCGCGACGCTGCCGTCGCGGTTGACCGCGAGCAGCAGCGAGCCCTGGCCGGACTGCCCGAGCGAGACCACCGTGACCCTGCCGTCGTCGCCGGCACCGTGCAGCGCCATGCCGCCGGCCGGCCGCGCCCAGAGCTTCTTGCCGCTCGCCGCGTCGAGGCAGAACAGCTCGCCGCCGCCCTCCCCCACCACGACCGAGCCGGCGAGCGCGGGTCGCACGTCGATCGCGTGCGGGAAGGTCCACGCCGTGCCGCCCGCGAGCGGGATGCCCACGAGCTTGTCGCTGTTGCCCGCGACGGCCACGGCCACGTCGGCGCCGACGGGCGGAGCCGCGGCGCCAATCTTGGCGCGGATCGCGGCGACCGAGCGGCCGCCGTCGTCCTCCCAGTCCGTCGCGAAGAGGTTGGGGTGCGTCTGCCCGGCGCCGCACGCGCCGAGCGCGAGCGCGCACGCGAGGCCGCCGAGGAGCGAGAGACCGATGCGCTTCCGTCGGCGTGCACGTAGCACGCCGACATTCGCCTGCGCTTTGCTTGGCTTCATGCCCCACCTCCCGTCGCCTGCACGGCCTGATCGAGCGACTGTTTCACGCGCGGCGAGCCGTTTTTCGGCCATTTCTTCAGCGCCTCGCGCAAGAACTTGTTCGCGTCCTGCGTGCCGAGCTCGCGCACGTGACCGAGCAGCTTGATCTTCGAGTCGTCGGAGACGTCCGGCCGGAAGAGCGCCTGCTCGATGCCGCCGCCCATCACGTCGAAGGGGAACTTGCCGATGCGCGACGCGAGCTGCTCGCACTCCTGCGGGTTGCAGAGCATGCCGATCGACGTCGCCGCCTCGTTGATGCGGTGGTCGAGCGCGAGGAACAGATCCGGGACGGCTTCCTTGGCCTTGAGCGCGCCGAGGCCATTGGCGGCGACGCCGCGCACCATCGGATCCTGGTCGGACAGCGCGTGGCGCAGCGCGCGCACCGCGACGGGGCCCTTGGTCTTGATCAGCGCCTTGGTGGCCGCCTGGCGGACCTTCACGTTCCGGTGTTGCATGTATTGTGCAACGACCGGGCTCGCCGACTCGGCCTCGAGATCGCCGAGCGTGTCCAGCGCGGCCTCCGCGACCGACGCCGGCACGCCGCGCTGGAGCAGCTCGACGATGGCGCCGGCGTACTGCGAGCCGGGCCCCTTGCCGGCCATGCGGATCTCGTCGAGCGCGCCGCGAATCTTGGCGGGATCGCCGGACTTGAGGTCGGCTCCGGCGGCGGCGGACACCTTCATCGCAGGCGCCGCGGGCGCGGCGAGACCAGCCGGCGCCTCGGCGGCGGGAGGCGCGCCGGTCGAAGGCGGTCTGGCCACCTGGGCCTTGGCGACCGAGCCCGACAGGGCGGCGCAGATCGCGACGACGCCGGCGCTCGCGACGAGAAGTATTTTGCCGTGTTCCATGTGCTCTCCCCGGTTGCCTGCTCGGCGGCTGGCGCCGCGATGGCACGCTTTGCGGGCAGAAGGAACCATGTTTCAGCGCGCATAGAAAGCCCTTTGCGGCCTCGCCCCCCTGACTGTGAGGCCGGCGCCGTGCTATCTCGGCGGAGATGTCTCAAGAGCCCGCGTCAGCGCAGCGCCGGCCGTGGTATCTCGTCTTGGCCCTGCTGTTGTGCTCGGTCCTCGGCGCCTATGGATCGCTGGACGGCTACGAGACCATCGCCCTGTACCGCACCACGCAAATCGACACCTCCTACGTGCTCCGGGACATCGCCCAGGAGGAGAACCGCAAGTCCGCGGCCGCCTCCGTGGACCGGCTCCTCGGCGCCATGGAGCAGGAGAAGACGAAGCTCTTCCCGCTCGCGGCCGGCGAGCTCGTCCTGGGCCTCGCGCTCTTCATGCTCTCCATCTTCGCGATGGCCGGCCGCGGCGGTGCGCGCTCGGCTGTGGTGCAGCTCGTCATCGTGCAGGCGGGGCTCGTCGTCGCGATGCACGTGCTCACGCCGAAGGTGCGTGCGGCCGAGCTCGATCTCGGTCTCGCCGTCAAGTCGGCGCAGCTCCGCGAGAGCGGCACCGACCCGCACGTGGTCGACGACGCTGCGACCACCTATCGCCGCCTCGAGCCGTACCTCGGCGGGATCAAGCTCGGCGTCCGGTCGGCGCTCGCCCTCCTCGTCATCGTCGCGCTGACCCGCGCGCGGACGCGCGCGTTCTACGAAGCCCGTAGCGAGCGCCCGAACGAGGGCTGACGATGGGCAAGATCCGAAGGCTAGGCTCCGATCTCGTCAACCAGATCGCGGCGGGCGAGGTCGTCGAGCGGCCCGCGAGCGTGGTCAAGGAGCTGCTCGAGAACTCGCTCGACGCGGCGGCCACGCGCGTGCGCGTGGACATCGACCAGGGCGGCCTCGATCTCGTCCGCGTCACCGACGACGGCGAAGGCATGGAGCGCGAGGACGTGCTGCTCGCGCTCGAGCGACACGCGACGAGCAAGATCGAGCGGTTCGACGACCTCTCGCACCTCGGCACGTTCGGCTTCCGCGGCGAGGCGCTCCCGAGCATCGCGTCGGTCTCCCGCCTGACGCTGCTCACGCGCCGCACCAAGGACGACGAGGCCACCGAGGTCGTGGTCGACGGAGGCGGAGAGCCTCGCGTGAAGCCGGCCGCGCGCGCGCCGGGGACGGCGGTCGAGGTGCGCGAGCTGTTCTTCAACGTCCCGGCGCGGCGCAAGTTCCTGCGCTCGGCGCCCACGGAGAGCGCGCACGTGAGCGAGGCCATCCTCGGCGCCGCGCTCGCCTGCCCGGACGTCACGTTCGTGCTCTCGCGCGACGGCAAGGTCGTGCGCGAGTACCTGCGCGCGGGCTCTCGGCGCGAGCGCGCGATGCAGGCGCTCGGCGAGCCGCGGCTCATCGCGTGCGAGGGCGAGCGAGGGCCGATGTTCGTCGAGGCGTACCTGAGCCCGCCGGAGCGCGGTCGCTCGGGCGCGGGCGGCCTGCACCTGCTCGTCAACGGCCGCCCCGTGCGCGATCGAGCCCTCGCGCGCGCCGTGGCGCAGGCCTACGGCTCGGTGCTCGAGGCCGGCCGCTACCCCGTCGGCGTCGTGTACGTCGAGCTGCCCAAGGAGCTCGTCGACGTCAACGTCCACCCGCAGAAGGCGGAGGTGCGCTTCGAGGACGGCCGCGCGCTCTTCGACGCGGTCACGCGCTCGCTCTACGACGCGCTCTCGAAGGCCATCCCCATCCCCGCGCTCGGCCCCGCCACGCGCCCGTGGCTGCCGTCGCCGCAGCGCTCGTACGCGGGCGCCGGCACGTTCGCCCAGAGCGAGCCGGCCACCACGCCGTCCGCCCGCTTCGACGCCGCCGAGCTCGCCGCGCTCGTCTCGCGCCCGCACCAGGTGCTCGTCGAAGGTCCGATCGGCTCCACGCCCACGCCCCCGCGCACGCCCGCGCCCCCGCCCGCGCCGCCGCCCCTGGATTCGAGCCTCTTCTCGCAGCACGGCTTCTACACCAAGCTCCGCTTCGTCGCGCAGATCCGCGCGACGTTCCTCGTCTGCGAAGGCGACGACGCGATGTACGTCGTCGACCAGCACGCCGCCGACGAGCGGCGCAACTTCGATCGGCTCCGCAGGTCCTTCGAGGCGCGCACCGTCGCCGTGCAGAAGCTCCTCGTCCCGGACGTGGTCGAGCTCACGCCGACCGAGGCCGCCACGCTCGCCGAGCACGAGGAGGTCGCGGCGCGCCTCGGCGTCGAGGTGCGCTCCGTCGGGCCATCGGCCTTCGCCGTCCACGGCGTGCCCGCGCTGCTCTCCCGCGCGCGGCCCGAGCGACTGTTGCGCGACCTGCTCGCCGAGCTCTCGCGCGCGGCCGGGCGCCCGTTCTCCGGCGCCGTCGATCTGGTGCTCGCGACGATGGCGTGCCACGGCTCGGTGCGCGCGGGCGACGCGCTCTCGGCCGAGCAAGCGCAGGCGCTGCTCGGCGCGCTCGACGGCGTCGATTTCTCCGGCCACTGCCCGCACGGCCGCCCCGTGCTCCTGCGCATCCCGTTCTCGGAGCTGGAACGCCGCGTGGGTCGGTAGGAGCTCTCGCGAACGGCGACGGCGACGTAACATGGACAAGATGCCCGGGGCCAAGACCAAGCGAGCCGCACGCTGGGGCGAGTGGCGGAACAAGGTCCAGGGGCGCCTCGCGCGCAGCGGACGCGTCTTCTTGCTGGGCGTCATCGCGGCGTGCGGCGTGGAGGTGCTGGTCGACTGGAACTCGACGCTCTTCGAGATCAACTCCCTGCGCACGAGCGCGCGCGAGAAGGCCGTCGGATACGTCGGCATCCTCGGCAAGCCCGTCCTCGGCGCCGTGGCGAGCGGAGACAACGCCGAGCTCGAGCGCATCACGCAGGGCGTCTTCGACGACCCGGACGCCGCCTACGTGCGCGTGTGCGACGCGAGCGGCGCGGTCGTCTACGACCGGATGCGACCCGAGTGGGAGCCCGTCTTCCACCCCCACGCGCAGCTCTACGAGCACCTGATGAAGCGTGACGTCGGCGGCATGCTCAAGGATCCTGACGCCTACGTCGCGCGCGTCGCCGGGAGTCGCTACCGCGATTTCGCGCAGGTGTGGACCGACGCCACCGCGAAGGCAGTCGCCGCGGTCTCGCCGCCGAAGGCGACGAGCTCCGCCACCAAGCTCGCCCTGTATCAGGATCACCTGCGCGACGAGAGCCACGCGCGCGACGACAGCACGGCCTGGTCGCTCGGCGTGCTGCGCGACCCGAGCGGCAACGACGTCGGCGCCATCCTCGTCGCCTTCGACATGCGGCGAATCCACGACGCGGTGCACGCGAAGTACCTCAAGGGCTTCGGCATCATCGCGTTCTTCGTGGGCCTGATCGTCGTGCAGAACGTGATGTCGCGCCGGGACAAGCTCCGGTTGCTCGACCTGCAGACGCGCTACGCCTCGGCGAAGAAGGCGATGCGCGACGCGATGCCCGCGCAGGCGCTCGAGAGCGGCGGCGTGCGCGTCGCAGGCGCGCTCGACCAGGCCAAGGGCCCCGTCGACGGGATGGTCTGGGACGCGGCCCCGACGAGCGCGGGCCTGTTCGCGATGATCGCCGATCCCGACGGAGACGGCATCGACGCCGCCGCCGTGGGCCTGCACGTGCTCAAGGTGTTCAGGCAGCGCTGCGAGTCCGATCCGGGGACGGTCGACGAGATGGTGCGCGCGCTCGGCGCCGCGACCGCGGACATTCCGCTGACGCGGCCCATCGGCGTCGCGGTCGTCGCGATCGATCCGCGCTCGGGCGAGTACCAGGCGCGGCACACCGCGTTCGCGTCGCTGCGCCTGATCTCGGACTCCGCGGAGGCCGTCGCGCTCGGAACCGTTCCGGAGACGCCGCCCGGCGTCGTCGGTCCCGTGCACGCCACCGCGGGCACGCTCTCGCCCGGTGCGTCGTTGATGATCGTGTGCGCCGGCCTCGGCGAGAATCAGGCGAGCGTCGAGGCTGACGCCGTCGCGCGGTACGTGCTGCGCGCGCCGAAGGCCGGCTCGCCCCTCCCGGTCGAGGACGCGGCGACGTGGGCGCGCGGCCGCAGCCCCGCGCTCGCGGAGAACGATCTCGCGGTCGTCGCGATCTCGCGCTCCTGAAGTGCTCCGCGCGTCGGCGCACCTTGCTCACTGCACCGTGATCTGGGTCGCCGCGACGAGACGTCGTCCGTCGGGCATCATCGCCTCCGCGTCGATCCACGTCGGGCCGGTCTGCGCCGGCGTGAACGTGAACGACGTGCCCCCGACGAAGGGCTCCTGGTAGGCCGCCTCCCACGTCACGCGCGCGGGACCGAGGTCCACGCCGTCGGGCGACGAGAGCGTGACCGTGACCGGCTTCGAGGCGCTCGCGCTCGCCGGCGTCGCGATCGCCGCGCCGCGCGCCGTCCACGGAGCCTTCGCCGCGTCCGTCTGCGCCGCCACCCCGACGATCGCGGCGAAGCCCCACCCCTCGTTCACGGTGTCGGCCTCGGTCGCGGTGTTGAACTGGTGCGCGTACCGGTCGTAGAACGCGTACGCGCCGCTCTGCGCTCCGTCCGAGGGAAACGTCAGCGCATCCAGCTCGCCCTTGTAGAGGTCGAGGTACATGTACCCGGTGACGACGTTGCCGTAGTCGATCCCGGTCGGCGGGAGCCTGTGGCGATCGTTCTGGAAGAACTGGCTCACCATCTCGCGCGGCCGCTGCCAGCCGAGGCCCGACAGGTACGAAACGTTCACCGGGTTAGCGCCGCCCTCGTAGCCCAGGTTCGTGAGGATCGCGTCCGTGTACTCCGGCTTCGGCGCGAGCGCGTTCGCGACGGCGAGGTCGAAGGCCTGCGTGCCGGAGAAGTACCAGCCGGCCTGGCCGTAGGCCTTGGTCGGCCCGGGCAAGCTCGTCCCGTACGCGCTGTCCGCGGCCCACTTCACGTCATCGTCGCCGGCCTTCGCGATCTCCGCCTCGCACTTGGCCAGATACGCGGCGTCGAGCTGGCTCGCCTGCAGGCGCCCCGAGCGCGCCGCGAACGCGTACGTCCGCGCGGCGTTGCCGAAGCCGCGCCACATCGACCACCAGCCCCAGTGGTACGTCGAGGCGTCGGCCGGGTCCGGGTACCACTGCTCGAGCGCCGCCTGGTACGAAGCGTCCCCCGTCGCGACGAAGAGCGCAGCCGCCGCCCACGCCATCATGTCGTCGTGCAGGTACGCGTCGTCCTGGTAGATGAACTGGTAGCTGCCCTCTCTCCCGTACGTGGAGACGGCCTTCTGCAGCGCCGCCCAGCCGTTCTTTGCAATCTGCAAGTATCGCGCTGCGTCGGCCGGGAACTGCTGCTTGAAGCGCGGCGAGGAGGCGATCTCGGCGAGCGCGGCGGTGGCCGCGGCGGACGCGTAGGTGTTCTTCGGCCAGACGATCTGCGGATCGCCCTGGCTGGGGAGCACGTCGTTCTCGTAAGCGCGCGCCTTCGGATAGACCAGGTAGTAGAAGAGGCCGTCCTGGTCCTGCATCTTGGCGGCGAAGTCCGCCTCCCACTTCGCCTCCTGGAGCACGTCGCTCTTGCCGTCGCCGCTCTCGGGGATGCCCAGGTTGTCCAGATCCGCGACGCCGGGGAAGTCGTCGGCGGCGAAGACGAGCGTGTGGATCAGAAAGCCGCTGTCCATGAGGTACTTGCTGTAGTCGCCGGCGTCGTGGTGACCGCCCGAGGCGTCGATCGTCCCCGACGCGACGTACGGATACAGGCCGTTGGTGAAGCTCGTGAGCTCGGGCGCCGTCTGCCCTGTCGACACCTGCGCGTTGCTCGCGAGCAGCGCCGCCGCGGGGGCGTACGCGACGTCGCCGGTGGGGACGTACGCGGGCGCCACGTGGTCGGCGCCGTCGGGGAAGCGCGTGAACGGCAGCGTCTTCGCCATGCCGCATCGCTGGTTGTACATGCCCTGCGCGTACGTGCGCGCGAACGCCATCGCGACGCCGCCCGTGATGAAGAACGGATATGACGCGCCGAAGCCGGGAACCTGGAGCTGGTACTCGCCCGCCGTCTGGAACGCGGAGAAGTCGGCGTCAAAGACGCGCTGGTACTGAGGCGGAGAGAACGCGAACCCCTGGTCGACGCGAGGCTTCAGCGGCCCCGAGAAAACCGCCTTTCCGGTCGTCATGTCGACGAGCGAGAAGCTCTGCGCGGCGACGTCGAGCTCGCCGAGGCTTCCGAGGTAGTGACCGACGAACGCGTGCTTCGACAAGGACGCCTCGTACCCGCTCTGGTCGACGTGGATCGCAGGGCTGAAACGCGCCGGATCGGCGACCGCGACGAACGGCGAGGGCTGCGACCAGATCGTCGCGCTCGCGTCGTCCACGGTCACCGTCGCGCCGTCCTGAACCGGCGATGCGAGAACGAGGTAGAGGTCGTTCTGGATGCGCAGCTCGTAGTGCGACATCGGGGCGTAGAGCGGTCGCCGCTTGAAGCCCACCTGCGCCACGGGGACGGTGGTGCTGCCGACGTGGACGACGAAGTTGGACGCCGCGGGAAGCGCGCTCGCGAAGTCCCATTCGGTCAGCGGCGCCGGATCGGCGGCCTTCGTCGTGACCTTGCCGAGGTCGAGCACCGTCGGCGAGAGGATGCGAAGCGAGGTCGCGCCCACCGCGGGCAAGTCGAGGTTTGGGTAGCCCGTCGGGAGGTTGCCGCCGTTCGGGTTGGGCGGCCCCGCTTCGATCGCGCCGTCGGCCACCGCATCGGCGCCGCCATCGGTTCCGTTCCCGGTCGGTCCGCTCGGCCCGCACGCCAGCGCGGCGCCGAGCCCCGCGGCGATGGTGAGCACCGCTCGCTTCATGGACGATGCGTACCACGCGCGCGCTCCGGTGCTCGTTACTTGGCGTTACCTGCGATCCGCGGCCCTCCGCCGGCGAAGTGAGGTAGAACGGTTGTTGCATCCGTGCGATGAAAGGTCGGCCATGAGAGCATCCCTTCTCGTATTTCTCGCCATTGGCGCGTGCGCGTGTGGATCATCCTCGGATCAGGGTGGTGACGCGGGGAGTACCGCGGACAGCGGGCCGACCGGGGACGCTGCGCCCCAGAACGATTCGGGCGGCAGCGGCGACGGCGGGTCGACCCCCGACGGATCGTCCGGCACCAGCAAGGTCGTCTTCGTCATCCCGATGGAAAACAAGGGGATGTTGCAGATCTACAACGACACCACGGACGCGCCGTACATCACCGGCACGCTGCTGAAGAACTACGCCCACACGATCAACTTCGGCGACGAGCTGCCGTCGCTCAACAGCGAGCCGCACTACATCTGGATGGAATCGGGCACGAACGCGTTCAGCGACCACACCTTCACGACCGACAACGACTCGTCGTCGTCGAACAGCACCAGCAGCACCGCGCACCTCTCCACGCAGCTCGATGCCGCGAACATCTCGTGGACCAGCTACCAGGAAGACATGAAGCCGGGCACGTGCCCGATCGGCTCCAACGTCAGCACGACCAGCTTCTACGCGACCAAGCACAACCCCTTCGTCTTCTTCCAGGACGTCTCCGGCGCGCCTCCGTCGGCGAGCAACGCGCGCTGCATCGCGCACCACAAGCCCATCACGGCGCTCGCGGCCGATCTGAAGAACAGCGCCGTCGCGCAGTTCAACTTCGTCACGCCGAACCTCTGCCACGACATGCACGGCGACGCCAACTGCACGCAAGGCACCGCGACCGCGGGCAACATCAAGGCCGGCGACGACTGGCTCAAGGCCAACCTACAGCCGATCGTCGACTACGCGCTCGCCCACGACGGCTACGTCTTCATCACCTGGGACGAGGGCGACTCGACGAACCTCATCCCCTTCATCGCCATCGGCAAGCACTCGATCGCGGGGCACCCGGGCTCGGTCCAGTACACGCACAGCTCGATGCTCAAGTCGGAGGAAGAGATCCTCGGCGTCCCGGTGCTTTCGACGGTGACGAGCGCGAACGACTTCGCCGACCTCTTCGATCCGGGCACGTTCCCCTGAGCCGGTCGCCGGCGAAGCCTCTCAGAACTCGCCGCGCACGCCGGTCACGGGGCCGAAGAACGGCGTGATGCGCGCGGTCTTTTGCGCGTGGCTCGTGGAAGCCCCGCCGAGCACCAGTCCGGTCACGAGAACGGCGATGCCCACGCCCGACACGACGAACCCGATCGTCGAGATCGTGGCCAGCGTGTTCGCCGTCGCGAGATCGTTCGTGTACGGCGGGAAGCAGACGTACTTCTGGTCGACCGAGGATTGCGTGGAACAGTTCGCCTTGACGGTCGATTCCTCGCTGAGGGCGAAGGCGCCCGTGATCGCGCCCGTCACCAGCCCCGCGGCCGCCGTTCCGAGGCCGATCCAGACGAGCGCCGACGTGCCCGGTCGCCTCTCCGGCGTCGGGGCGAAGGGCGCGGGCTGGGCGGGCTGCTCGAGCTGCGTGGGAGCCACCGTCTCGACGTGCGCCGGTTTCGCGGGCGGCGTGGTCGGCTCCGCGGCGCGCGGCGCGTCGAGGTGCAGCACGATCGTCTTCGTGTCGCGCTCGGCGAGCATGACCGTGCCCTCGGCGTGGCGGCCGTCGTCGGTGTCGACCACCGCGACGTGCGAGCCCGGGTCCGCCTGGCGCGCCACGGAGAGCGCGGCGGTGGGGATCGCGCTGCCGTCGATCTTCACGGTGGCGTCGTGCCCTGCGAGGCCCTCCACGCTCACCGTCACGTGCGGGATGCGAGACTCGAGCTGCGCCGCGATCTTGCCCGCGTCGCCGCGCGCCTCGGTCGATCGCGCCGTCTCGTCGTGCGCGACGGGGAGCCGCTGCACCGAGAGCGCCGCCTCGCGCGCCTCGACGAGGTGGCCCAGCGCCAGCTGCGCGCGCGCGAGGTCGAACCCGATCACCGGCGTCTGGACGAGCGCCCACGCCTGCGCGAGCTTGTCGGCCGCGACCGCCGCGT
>DATIQP010000005.1:0-2053 GCA_035470765.1 Polyangiaceae bacterium
ACCCGCCGCTCGCGCGCAGATCGACGCGGCGCGCGCCGGGTTCGTCGCCTCGCAGAACGGATTCGCGGAGGTGATGATGGCCGAGAAGGGCCTCCGAGGGGCGGAGCTCGAGGTGGAGATGGCCCGCGCCGACGTCGATCGTCGCGAGGCCGAGCTCGAGCGCGCCGTCGGGCGAGCGAGCGGCTCGAAAGGCGGTGCGCCGTGAGCCCTTCACGTCGTTCCAGGATCGTCTCCGCGGCGCTGATCGCGCTCGCGATCGTGGTCGTGCTCGCCCTCCGGAAGCCGATCGCGGCGTGGTTCTCCGGAACCCGCACCGGCGGCACCGTGGGCCAGAGCCTGCGCATCGACGCCGGCGCGTTCTCGGTGAGCGCCGCGCTCGAGCCCGACGTCGTGCGGCAGCAGGGTCAGTCGCTGCTCGTCGACGTCGCGGGCGCGGGCGGCAAGGCGACGACGGGCGCGAAGGTGGTCGTCTCGTACGACATGCCCGCGATGGGCGCGATGCCGGAGATGAAGGGCGACGCGATGATCGTCGAGGAGAGCAACGGTCGCTATCGAGCCTCCTTCGACCTGCCGATGGGCGGGACCTGGACGATCCGCGTCACCGTCGACTCGGCGGAGGGCAGCGCCTCCCAGGACTTCACCATCACGGTGGGCCATGCCGGCCTCGTCGCCGCGGGCGCTCCCTCTCCGGCGACCAAGGGCAGCGAGGCGCCGGTGGAGACGCTCTCGCTCCCGCCCGCGGCGGTGGACTCGCTGCGCGGCGCGCTCGACGCGTACGATCGGATCCGCGCCAGCCTCGCCGGCGACCGCTACGACGGCGTGACGACCGACGCTCGCACCCTCGCCGAGGCCGCGCGCGCGGCGATGCACGCCGCGCACTCGACGCCCGCCGCGATCCCCCTCCTCTCGACGATCGCCGAGGACGCGGATCACCTCGCCGCCGCGGCGTCGCTCGAAGATGCCCGCCACGCCTTCGACGCGTTGAGCCGCGACACGATCGGCCTGGTCGCGCGCATCCCCGAGCTGCAGGCCGGCTGGCGTGTCTTCCAGTGCCCGATGGCCGAAGGTCAGCCGCGCTGGATCCAGAAGCCCGAGACCGCGGACAACCCGTACCTCGGCCGAAAGATGGCGACGTGCGGCAACACGAACGAGTGGCACAGCATCCAGCCCGCCGAGAGCATCGAGGTGACGCTCGACGAGGCCCACCGCCAGCTCATCGGCGTGCGCACCGAGAAGGCGCGCCTCGCGCCGATGACGGACTCCATCCGCGCCATCGGCAAGATCACCTACGACGAGTCGGCGCTGTCCGACGTGAGCCTCAAGGTCCGCGGCTGGATCAAGCACCTGTACGTGACGAAGACCGGGCAGCGCGTGCAGCGCGGCCAGCCTCTTTTCACCCTCTACAGCCCCGAGATCTACGCCGCGGAGCAGGACTACGTGCTCTCGCTGCGCGGCCACCCGGGCTCGGACGCGGGAGGGTTCTTGACGGCGCCGGCGCGGCAGAAGCTCCACCTGCTCGGCCTCACGGACGCGCAGCTCGACGCGCTGGCCAAGGGCCAGGCGCCGGTCGAGGACGTGCCGTTCTTCGCCCCTGCGAGCGGCTTCGTGATCGAGAAGAACGTCGTCGAGGGCGCGGCGGTCGAGCCCGGGCAGCAGCTCTATCGCATCGCCGCGCTCGGCGACGTCTGGGTCGAGGCGGAGGTCTACGAGGGCGATTTCGCCCACGTGAGCGCCGGGCAGAAGGCGAAGATTACGCTCGACTACGTGCCCGGAAAGAGCTGGGACGCGAGCGTGGGCTACGTCTACCCGTACCTCGACGACAAGTCGCGTACGGGCCGCGTCCGCGTCGTGCTGAAGAACACCGATCTGGATCTGCGGCCGGGGATGTACGCGACGGTCTCGCTGGAGATCGATCTCGGCACGCGGTTGCAGGTGCCCGTCTCGGCAGTGGTCTACACGGGGCCGCGGCGCCTCGTGTTCGTGGACCGCGGAGGCGGGCGCTTCGCCGTGCGGGTCGTGACGCTCGGCGCACAGGCCAACGGCATGTACGAGG
>DATIQP010000006.1:0-21596 GCA_035470765.1 Polyangiaceae bacterium
GGAGACCTCGCGCCTCGGACGCCGCATCGCGCAGGTGCTACAGCCCGGAGATCTGGTGCTGGTGTCGGGGCCGCTCGGCGCCGGAAAGACCTTCCTCGCGCGGGCGATCGCGCGAGGACTCGGCGTGCCCGAAGGGGTCGCGGTCACGAGCCCGACGTTCACCCTCGTGCAGGAGTACACGACGCCGCGCGGGCTGTTACTCCACGCCGACCTTTACCGGCTTCTCGGGCCGCCCGCGGAGCTGCGCGCCGAGGTGCAGCGGCTGGGGCTGCGGGAGCGACGGGCAGAGGGCGCGATGACGATCGTGGAGTGGGGCGAGGACGCCGCGGCGTGGCTGGGCCCGCCGGCCGAGCTCGTCGTGAAGCTGGAGATCGCGAAGGTGGGTCGCGAGGCCATGCTGACGGGGCCGCGCGCGGCGGCGCTGGGGCTTCCATGACCGCTTCGCGCTGGCGCGCGTTCGGTTTCGTCGTGCTCCTGGCCGGAGCGGCCGCGTCGTTCGTCCACTATCTGCACCGCTGCGGCGACGTGCGCGCGCGCACCGGGCCGGTCACGTTGAACACGGCGCACGCGCGCATCGTCCTCCACCGCGACGGCCGCTTCGTCTTCACGAGCGCGGACGGCGCGCGCTCGGTCGACGGCACAATCGTCGTCGACGAGGGCGAGGGCACTCGCCCGCTCGAGCTCGTCGACCTCACGGAGAGTGGCGCTTCGGACGCGCGCGCTTCGGTCGTCGTGCACCCCGGAGATCCGCCCAGCGCGCTGGCGATCCACGCCGACGCCGCCGCGGACGCAATCGATCTCGCGCTCGCCGCGCCCCCTCCCGCGGCGGGCGAGCCGGCCGAGGGCGGCGACGAGGAAGGCGAGTCGCGCACGCCCAACGTGGGGCTGCGCTTCGCGCTCGACGGGCGCGGCGTGTTCCTGGCCGGGCTCGGCGAGCTCGCCGATCTCGCGAGCGACGACGGCCGCCTCGCCGTCGTCGGAGACGCCGTGCACCCGGTCGGCATCGTCGCGGACGGCAAGGACATGCACGTCGAGCTGGCGCCTTCGCCCGAGGACGCGCGCGCGATCGCCCTCACCGCGACCGTGCCCTGCCCGGCCGCAGGCGCCGTACCCGCAGCGGAGACGCACGTCTCGATCCTGATGGGGGCCCCCGGCGGCCTCGTCTACAAGCACCTGTTCGACCGCGCGGGCGTCAAGACCAAGCGCGTCGCCGGTCGCGTCACCGGGCTCTCGCACGCACCCGAGGCGCGGGCGGTCGCGCAGGTCATCGGCCTCGACGAGGACGGTGCGCCGCAGGTCCGTGCCTCGACGGACGTCGCGGGTCGCTTCGAGGTCGAGGCTCCGGAGGACGTGAAGTACTGGTTCGCGAGCGCGAGCGCGACGCGCACGAGCGCGCCCGTCCTCTTCACGCCGGGCACCGGCTGGGAGCTCAAGCTGGACGTCTCCGACGGCGGCGAGCTCCACGTCCGCGTCGAGGACGCCGACACGCACGCACCCCTCACCGCGCGCCTCGTCGTCCACGGCATCGACGGCACGCTCGATCCGAGCTTCGGCCCCGACTACCGCGCCTCGGGCGCGGGCCCGATCATCGACGCCCTGCGCGGCGAGATCACGACGCCGCTGCCGGCGGGCAAATACCGCGTCGCGGCGACCAGGGGGATCGAGTGGAGCATCGACGCGCGCGTGGTGTCGATCGAGCCGGGCAAGCGCGTCGACGTCGACCTCGCGCCGCGCCACGTCGTGCCGACGCCGGGCGAGATCGGCTGCGATCTGCACGTCCACGCGCGCCCGAGCTTCGACTCGCCGGTGAGCGCCGATGACCGCGTGCTCTCGCTCGTGGCCGCCGGCGTCGACTTCGCCGTCCCGACCGAGCACAACCTCGTCGGCGACTACGCCTCGTCGCTCGAGGTGCTCGGCCTCGCGCACGAGCTGGCGTGGGCGAGCGGCGTCGAAGTTACGACGTACACTCCGCGGTTCGGTCACTTCGGGGTCTTTCCCTACCCGGTGGGGCGGCCCGTTCCACCGTTCCGGCACGCCACCGTGGACCAGGTCTTCGCCGCCGCTCGGGCGGGCGATCCGAAGCGCGTGCTCGTGGTGCATCACCCCCGTCTCTCCAAGGACATCGGCTACTTCAACGCGTTCGGATACAAGGCCGGCGGCCCCGTCCCGATCGCCATGCGCACGGACTTCGACGCGCTCGAGGTCTACAACGGCTACGAGGCCGCCACGACGGCGCGCGTCGAGGCCGTCCTGGCCGACTACTACGCGCTGCTCAACGCCGGCCACCGCTACACGGCCACGGGGAGCAGCGACTCGCACCGCATCCAGTATCAGTGGGCAGGCTATCCGCGCACGATGGTCCGCATCGGCGACGCCGATCCGGAAGACAAGACGCTCGATCCGCTCGCGATCGTGGCTGCGATCAAGGCGGGGCACGCGACCGTCACGAGCGGGCCCATCATCGAGCTCGAGCTCGAGGGCGTCCGCCCTGGGAGCGAGCTCATCGCCACCCAGGAGACGGTGCACGGCCACCTCGTCGTCCGGGCCGCGCCCTGGATCGACGTGACCTCCGCCACGCTCGTGGTGCGCGGCGTGGCGAGCCAGACCTTCGACGTCCCCACGCGCGCCATGCTGACCGGGCCGGAGGAGGGACCGCTGGAGGAGGCTCAGGCACGAACGGTGCGTCTGGATACGCAAGTCGGGTTGGATGTGGGAGCCGAACCGACGTGGGTGATGGTCGTGGTGCGCGGTACCCGCCCGATGGACGACATCCTTCCCTTCATGCCCATCGCCCCGCTCGCGTTCACCAACCCGATCTACATTCGACGCTGAAGATGGCGACGAGGTGGGTGGGTGTCGCTCGCCCGAGCCACGTCGAAGTGTTACACCTTTCGTGTATTCGCTCGTTGCCACGGAGCACGTGACGGACTACTTCGGCTCGAATCCAACCGTGCGGGGGACTGCACTGCAATCGATTGACGTGTCAAGGGTGACGCGGTGAGTGCTGCGTTCGGACGCTATCGTCTGCTCGAACGCCTGGGACAAGGCGGGATGGCCGAGGTCTTCAAGGCGAAGAGCTACGGCGTCGAGGGCTTCGAGAAGGTGCTCGTCATCAAGCGCATCCTGCCGGAGCTCGCGCGGAGCCAGCAGTTCGTGGACATGTTCATCCACGAGGCGAAGCTCGCCGTCCGCCTGTCGCACGCCAACATCGTGCAGGTCTTCGACCTCGGCATCGCGCCGGTCACCGATCCGAAGGGCACCAAGCTGCCCGACGCCTACTTCATGGCGATGGAGTTCGTGCACGGGCTCGACCTCGCGACGCTGCTCGCGCGCTGCCGCCGGCAGCAGATCGCGATTCCGATCGAGATGGCGGTCTACGTCTGCGCGGAGGTCGCCAAGGGCCTCGACCACGCGCACCGCCGCCGCGACGAGCAGCTCAAGCCGCTCGGCATCGTGCACTGCGACGTCTCTCCGCAGAACGTCCTGCTCTCGTACGAGGGCGAAGTGAAGGTCACCGACTTCGGCATCGCCAAGGCGCGCGGCGCCTTCGAGCAGAACGTCGACGACACGCGCACGCGGCAGCTGCACGGCAAGTTCGGCTACATGAGCCCCGAGCAGGCTCGCGGCGAGCCGGTCGACGCGCGCAGCGACATCTTCTCCGTGGGCGTGGTGCTCTACGAGTGCCTCGCGGGCGTGAACCCGTTCAGCGCCCCGACGACCTTCGAGACGCTGCGCCGCGTGCAGGCGTGCGAGTACCCGCCGGTCGAGCTGCTCAGGCCGGACGTGCCGGCCCCGCTCGTCGCCGTGCTCAAGACGATCCTCGCCAAGGACGCCAAGGACCGCTACGCGGATGCGGGCCGCATGTACGAGGCGATGCTCGCGTTTCTGTACGGACAGGGCAGCCGCTACGGAGCCAACGACGTCGCCGAGTTCTTGTCTCGGTTCGCGCAGCGGGAGGACCACGCGGCCGCGGGCTCGGCGCCCTCGCTCGGGGACCCGTCGCTCGAGACCGAGGCCGCGCACGCGCAGGAGCGCACGCCCGTCGAGGTGCCGCCGTCGCGGGCCGCCGTGTCGAGCGTCTCGCGCATCGACACGGGCGTGAGGTTCGTGGACCTGGATCGCGCCGCGGGCGTCGGCGAGCGACGCGAGGTGACGGCGCTCTTCGTCGAGCTGCCTCGCGGAACGGACACCGCGCTCTGCGACAACCTCGCGCGGACCGTCGAGCGCTACGGCGGCTTCGTGGAGCGCCGCGAGCCGGATCAGCTCGTCGCGCTCTTCGGCCTCGGTGACAACGACGGTCGCGACACCGAGGTGGCGACCCGCTGCGCCCTCGTTGCGCTGCGCACGCTTCCGGGGCCCGCGAG
Organism: Polyangiaceae bacterium; assembly: GCA_035470765.1. GTDB lineage: Bacteria > Myxococcota_A > Polyangia > Polyangiales > Polyangiaceae > DASXHD01. The sequence goes on from DATIQP010000006.1 coordinate 4,365, forward strand.
CGCCGGCATCCACACCGGCCGCATCCATGTCACGCGCGAGGGCAAGCCGACCGAGGACGAGCGCCTGAGCAGCCTCGTCGCCGGCGCGCGGGACCTCGCGCGCGCGCGAGAGGGGCGGCTCGCGGTGAGCGGCGCGGCGATGCGCCAGGTCAAGGGCCTCTTCGTCTTCGAGCCGCTCGCGAGCGACGCCTCGCAGCCGGTCATGGTGTCCGGCTCGCTCGTCAAGGACGTGCGCGGCCCTTCCGAGACCATGGGCCGCTTCGTCGGGCGCAAGGACGAGCTCCGGAAGATCGGCGAGGTGCTCGCGGCGGCGACGCGCCGCCACGCCCGCGTGCTCACCATCCGCGGCGGGCACGGCGTCGGCAAGTCGCGGCTGCTCGTCGAGGTGGAGCGGCGCCTCGGCAAGGGCAACTACAACGTCGGCTTCTACATCACCTCGTGCCCGCCCCGCGGCCGCGAATACCCGCTCTCCGGCATCGTATGCATGCTGCAAGTGCTGTGCGGCGTCGGCGACGGAGACCCGCCCGAGCGCGTGATGGCCGTTCAGCCCCGGCTGCGGGCGCTGGGCCTGCACGACGAGGAGGTCGGCGCTGTGCTCACCGCCCTCGGCGCCAACGTGCCGACGTACTCGGGCGCCAACGCCAAGAGCGCGCTGCGCTCGGCGTTCGCGCGGATGGTCTCGAGCCTCTGCGAGGACAAGCCCCACACCTTCGCCTGGGACAACGCGCACAACCTGGACGAGGACAGCTTCGGCATCCTCGCCGCCGTCTTCGACAAGCTCTCGCACGCGCGCGTGGTGTTCGCGTTCACGGCGCGCGAGGGCTTCTCCCATCCGCTCGAGAAGGGGCCGGCGCACGTCTCGATCGATCTCACGGACATCAAGAGCACCGACGACGTGAGTCGGCTCATCGCGTTCCGGCTCGGCACGGACACCGCGCCCGACGAGCTCGTGCGGTTCGTGCGCGACCGCGCCGCCGGCCACCCGCTCTTCATCGAGGAGATCATCAAGGGGCTGCTCGACGCCGGCGCGGTGAAGGTGGCCGAAGGCAAGATCGTGTCGATGCGCTTGCTCGGCCAGGAACTCGCGCTCCCGAAGACGCTCCGCGGCCTCGTGGCCTCGCGCGTGACGCGCCTCGAGAGCGCCGCACGCGCGACGATGCAGGCCGCGGCCGTGCTCGGCGATCCGATCGACGCGGCCGTGCTGGCGCGGATGCTCGGCCAGCCGCTGGCCGCGATGGACCGCTCGCTCGCGTCTCTGAAGAACGAAGAGTTCCTGGTGCACACCGGCCCGTCGGAGCTCCGCTTCAGCTCCCCCATCGTGCGCGAGGTCGTCGTCGACGCGCTCCCGCAGGACGCGGCGCGGGAGATGCACGCCGCGGCCGGCACGGCGCTCGAGCAGGAGCTCGGCGAGCGCGCGTGGGAGCAGGCCACGCGCATCGCGACGCACTTCTACGAGTCGGGCGATCGCGAGCGCGCGGCGACGTACTTCGCCAAGAGCGGCGAGCGGCGCCTCGAGAACCGCCAGCTCGAAGCGGCCGTGAGGGACTACGCGCGAGCCATCGAGCTCTGCGACATCGAGACGCGGCCCGTCGCGGAGCTCGCCAGTTGGCTGGACGCCCTCGCGACGGGCGTGCGGCTGGTCCGCTCGGCGCCGGAGGCGGAGGAGACCTGCGCGCGCGTGGTCGCGCGGCTCGACAAGGAGCCCGACGCCTTGCTGCGCGTGCGGGCGCGCGTCGCGGCTTCCCGCATCCTCGTCGCGACGCACAAGTTCGAGGCAGCCACGCCCCACCTCGCCGAGGCCGAGCGAGTCGCCACGGGTAGCGACGAGCTCATGAAGCACGTGCTGGTGGCCTCCGCGGAGCTCGCGGGCCGTCGTGGCGACTTCAACCGCTCGCTCGAGCTGCTCGTTCGCATGCAGCAGCTCGCGACGGTCGAGGGCGACAAGCAAGAAGAGCACAAGATCCTCACCAACCTCGCGCAGTGCCACGCGGCGCTGTCCGATCGCGCCGCCGCGATGCGATCGATCGAGCGCGCCGAGCAGCTGTCGCCGGACGACACGGCGGCCGCGTGCGAGCGGCAGAAGCTGCGCGGCCTGATCCACTACTTTTTGCGCGACTTCCGGCGCGCCGCGACGGAAATCGAGAAGGCCGTCGACATGGCGCGCGCCCTCGGCCTCACCTACGAGGTCGCCGTCAATCTGCACAACCTCGGCGACGTGCTCATCCGGCTCGAGGACTACGCCCGCGCCTACGGGGCGCTCCAGCAGTCGGTCGCCCTGTGCGACGAGTACGCCTTCGAGCGCCTGGCGACGCACAACCGGATGCTGCTCGCCTACCTGGCGGGCTACAAAGGCGACGCCGAGGGCGACAAGCAGCTGGATCTCGGCATTTCGTACGCGGAGGCCAACGAGTTCTGGTGGGACGTCATCAGCGGGCGCTACCTGCGGGCGAAGCTGCTCTTGCACCGAGGCAAGGTCGAAGAGGCAAAACGAGCCTTTGCGACCCTCCGCGACCTGGCCCGATTGAACGGTCACCGCATGATCGTCGACGACTGCGACTCCGCCCTCTCCAGTTGACCATTGCGGGAAGCGCCCGGGGGTTGCATACGTAAGACGTACTGATGGGAAAGGTGCGTCGTACCCATCTCCTGGCCGGCCTCGCCCTCTTCGTGGGGGCGTGCGGGGCCCCCGTGGTCGGGCGGGACGGGACGCTGACCTTCCCCGAGCCGGGCGGCCACGGCGCCAACGTCCTCACGGCGAACGGGATCGAGTACCGCGATCGCATGGACGTTCCGCCCCGCATCGTCCGCCGGACCGTCGACGAGCCGTGGCACCCGCCGATCGGCTTCATCCTCCCGAAGGACGGCCGCTTCACCGAGACGAGCAGCCCCACCGTGGTGGCTACGCCCGGCCTCGCGTTCGCGCTCCGGCCGAGCGACTCGCGCGTGCCCTCGTGGGGCGGCGAGGTGCTCGTGCGCGTGGACGTGATGTCGCCCGCGGCGCAGGGCACGGCGCGGCTCGGAGAGCACATCGCGATCGTCGTGGACGGTTCGGGCATCGACTCGATCGTGCTCGCGGAAGACGTCATCGCGCAGACCGGCTCCTACGACCGCATCGCCATCGTGGACGACGTGCTCGATCCGCCCGCCCCGGGGCGGATCCGCGGCAGCGCTCGGCTCGTCGTGCCGCTCATCCCGGCGAACCATCGCTCGCTCGCCGAAGCGGCCATCGAGAAGCGACTTCGCACCACGAATCGCAGGCAGCGCGATCTCGCGTCGGCGCTTCGCATCGCCCGGAGCACGATCGGCGTGGGCCCGCAGCGGCGCGTCGTCGTGCTGAGCGACGGCGCGGAGCCTCCGGGCGAGGCCGCGATCCACGAGGCGTCCGAGCTCGCGCGCGGCGGCGTTCCGGTGAGCGTGATCGCGACGCGGTCGGGCGTGAGCGGGGACGACGCGCTCGCGATCGCGCAGAGCGGCGCCATCGTCGTCGACGAGTCGCTCGAGGCGCGCCGCAAGAAGGTGCCGCTCGCCGCGCCGCCCGCGGGCGAGGTGGTCTTCCGCAACGCGGTGCTGACGTTCGCAGGCAACCCCGCGCCGTCGCACGTGCTCGAGACGTCCGGCGGAGGTGTGCGCTGGCGCGTCGACTCGGGAGAGCTGCTCCTGGGCGACGTGATCGCCGGAGAGGCCCGCACCGAGGTCGTGCGCGTCACGGTGCCGCCGTACGTGCCGAACCAGAGCTTCACCTTCGAGGTCACCGCCACCGCGATCGACGCGCGCACCGGCGAAAAACGCGTGTTCTCAGCGCACATTCCCTGCATCTACGACGACGACATCGAGCGTATCGCCAAGTCGCGCTTCGGCGACGTCATCGCTTACGCGTCCGCCCTCGCGACGCTCAAGCGCCTCGATCAGGCCTTCATCGGCGACGACGTCGACCGCGCCGGCGGGCTATGGAAGCTCGCGTGGATGCACGCGCAGTCGATGCGGCTCCTCGCGCGCGACACCCACGACCGCGCGATCACGGAGCAGGCCGAGGTGCTGACGTCTCTGCTCTGGGCGACGCGCTGACGATCTCGGTGGCTTCTCCGTCGGCGAGGGCCGAGGCGGCGAGGCAGACGAGCAGCACCCACACGACGTCGGCCGACAGCAGGTGGAGCGTCTGCATCCAGAGCGGCGCGAGCAGAGTGACGTTCAGCGCGCCGAGACCGAGCTGCACGAAGTACGAGACGGCGAGGGCGCGCGCGAACCGGCGCACCTGCTCGCCGGAGCGGGCGGCGGGGGCGAAGCTGGCGAGGGCGAGGACGAGCACGCCCGACCCAATCGCGATGAACGGGTGCAGGCTGCGGAGCCGAACGAACGCGTGCGCCGCAGGCGAGAGGTCTTGAGCGAACCCTTCGGCGAGAGAGCGCGAGGGGAAGAGCGTGTCGCCGAGCGCGGCGATCGATCCGCTCGCGCCCACCACGAGGACCCCGACGAGAGCGAGCACGGCGAGCCAGCCCAGCCAGCCCTGCCCTCGCAGCCTGACGCGGGGCGAACCCATCGCCCAGAGGCCGGTCACGGTCAGGCTCGCGAGGAGCAGGAACGTATTGCCCAGGTGAAGCGACGTGGAGATGGCGCGGCGAATCGAGACGTCGTGGGCGACGAGGCGCAAGAGCACCAGGCCCGCGCCGATCAGCGCCTCCGAGACCGTGAAGGCGAGCCCGAGCGCCGCACCGAGCCGCACCGCGCTTCCCTTGGCGAACGCGCGCATCGCCCAGACGAACACCACGATGGAGAGGACCAGCGTCAGCCCGCTCGAGACGCGGTGGCTGTACTCGACGATGGTCTTCGTCTGCTCGGCGTGCGGCACGATCTCGCCGTTGCAGAGGGGCCAGTGCCTGCCGCACCCGTCGCCGGAGAACGATGCGCGGACGTAGGCGCCCCACAGCACGACGAGGACGTCGTACACGAGCACGGCCCAGACGAAGCGCGCGAACCGCATGGGCGCTCTATGTAGCGCCGATCGGGCGGTCGTCCAACCGGCTCGAAAACTTGGCCCAGCCGCGCGAAGGATGCGACAGCGGGCACATGAAGCCGATTGCCCTCCTTCCCGTCTCGCTGTTCCTCCTCGGCGGCTGCGCGGCAGCCCAGCACCCCGCGGTCGCTCGTGCTCCGAGCGCGACGATGCACGTCATCCCGATGACCATCACCGTCGACGACCTCGAGGAGAACCCGTACGTCGCGAAGGGTTCGACGGATTCTCGCAAGGTCGGCGACTACGTCACGACCGAGTTCGCCCGGGGCAGCAAGGCGCCGGTCACGACCCAGCAGCGCGTCCTCGCGCGCGACGGCTCCACGAGCGTCGTCGAGGTGGCGATCAAGGACGGCGCGCGCACGCAGACGTTCCGGCTGCGCACCGCGGCGGGCGTCGCCGGCGAGCAGGTCCTCGACGTCACGCGCGTCGAGAAGGGCGTCGAGCACGCCTCCACCCTCGCGGCCTACGAGGCCGCCATGCAGAAGACCGTCCCCAACGTGGAGCGCAACGACGGCGTGCTCGACACCGAGCCGGTGACCATCGACGTCGGCGGCCGCAAGGTCGACGCGATGCGAACGACGTACAAGGTCAGCTACGACGGCAAGGCGGCGACCATGAGCGTGCTCCACGCGGACGGTTTCGCTTGGGGCGATCTCGGCGGGGACATCGTCGCGAGCGACGGCAAGGTCCTCTACAGCACGCGCATCGTCGACACGGGCAGCAGCGAGACGAAGAGCGCAGTCGCCGATCGCTGACGGCACGGTGCCGTCCGTTCGGGCCGCTCGTCAGTCAACCCGACCGTCCGTGCACGAGCACGATCACCGCGACGACCGTCGCCGCGAGGCGCGCGGCCTCCGCGGTGCGCGCCCACTTCTTCTGCTCGAGCAGACCGCCCATCGCGACCAGGCCGCCGACGAGCGCCACGGAGGCGGCGACGAGCGCCGGCAAGGTGAGCGAGGCCTTGAACGTCATCAGCGCGGAGGTCCCCGCGAGCAACAGGACGTACTGCGCGAATACGTAGCGCCGCACGCCCACCGGCGCCGTCGGGTCGTACTTGGGGCGGTGGAGCACGTCGGCCGAGTACTTCGTCTCTCCACGGCCGACCCAGGCCGGCGACGCGAGCCACACGCGCGCGCGATCGAAGCCGCGCAGGTGCAGCGAGCGCCGCGCGAGCTCGACGAAGTAATGCACCTGCGCCCAGAGGGGGTTGAGGCTGCCGAGCGGCCTGGTGATCCCGTAGACGCATGGCTCCTCCTCCTCGACGTACGTGCCGAAGAGGCGATCCCAGACGATGAGCGTCGCCCCGTAGTTCTTGTCGAGGTACTGCGCGTTCACGGCGTGGTGGACGCGGTGGTGGCTCGGCAGGTTGAGGATCCAGTCGATCGGGCCCCGGAGCTTGCCGACGAGCTGCGTGTGGATCCAGAACTGGTAGAGCGTGGAGAGCGCGTGCGTGACCGCGAAGACCAGCGGCGGGACGCCCGCGAAGGCGAGGGGCAAGTAGAACGGGAGCGACGACCAGCTCGTCGTGATCGATTGCCGGAGCGCGACGGCGAGGTTGTAGTCCTCGCTCTGGTGGTGCACGACGTGCGCGCCCCAGAGCAGGTTCACCTCGTGCGAGAGGCGATGCCACCAGTAGTAGAGGAAGTCGACGCCGACGAAGGCGATGGCCCACGCCTTCCAGCCGGGCAGCGTCACGGCCCGGAACCGGTCGAAGAGCAGCGCGTAAATCGAAAGCTGCAGCGCGGCGAAGAAGGCGGCCTCGATCTGAGACGAGACTCCGCACGAGAGGTCCGTGAGGGCATCGGCGAGGCGATAGACCCTCGCCCGGCGGGCGCGCGCGACCAGGAGCTCGACTCCGATGAGCACGAAGAACCCTGGAACGGCGAGGGTAATGGGATCGCGCATGCGCGATGGGTAGTATAGGGCGGGCTCGCGACGGCAAAGGACGAATGCGGAAGCTGAACTGGAATTGGATTGGGAATGCGGTTCTGCCTGCGCTCGTGCTCGCGGGTGTGATGTCGAGTCATGACGCTCGCGCCGGGGAGGCGGGGGAACGGTGTCCGGTGCCGGAGGGCGCAGCGCCTAGCCTCGCAAGCGTCGATGCGGCCGCACGGCTCGACTACCTCCACCAGACTCTCCACGACCAGGGGCGCTACGCGCACAACTGGAGGTGGTGGTGGTTTGCCATCGGTGACGTGACACTTGCGTCGAGCGTAGTCTTCGCCGGCGTGGGGGCCGCGACCAACACCCCGTGGAACTTCACGGACGGGCTCATCGTCTCGGCCTTCTCGGTCGTCACGCCGCTCTCGACGCTGATCTTGGCTCCTCGCGCCGAGAGCGACGCGGAGGTCATCGACAAGCTCTTCGCCGAAACGGCCAACGGGCGCGCAGGCGAGTGCGAAGTGCTCGCGCGTACCGAGGAGCTGTTCTCGAAGACGGCGGACGATGAGGCCTTCAACACGAGCTGGCTGCTCTGGGCCGCCGCTATCCTCGGCAACGCCGCGATGTTCAGCATCATGGCGGTCGAGGCCGCCACGGCTCCAAAGGACTCCCAGGAGCAGTGGGAGCACTGGCAAAACGCCATCGTGAACACGGCGAGCGGTCTCATCCTCACCTCCGCGCAAATCCTCACATCGCCGACCGGAGCCGTGAGCGGCTGGCGGCGCTACCTGAAGGGAGACGTCAAGCCAAAGTCGGCCGTGGCTTTCTCCGTGGCCCCCTTGGGGGTCGCGCCGGGGCTGTCCCTCTCGCTGCGGTTCTGAGCTCGGCGCTCGTTGACTCGGGCGGCGACGCGCGCCAGAGTCCGGGCCATGGGGCTCGTCGGTGTCGACTTCGGAGGGACGCGGATCAAGGCAGGCGTCGTGCACCAAGGCAAGATCGAGCGCGACGCCACCGTGGCCACGCCCTCGGGCGCCGGCGCCGTGCTCGACGCGATCGCCGCCCTCGTGCGCGGCCTCGATGCAAAGCCGACGTCCGTCGGCGTCGCCATCCCTGGCGAGTGCGACGCCGAGGGGCGGTGCTACCGGCTGCCAAACGTGCCCGGCTTCGAGTCGGTGCCCATCGCGGCGGAGCTATCGCGCCGCCTCGGGTGCCGCGTCGCGGTCGAGAACGACGCATCGACCGCGGCGCTCGGCGAGATGCTGCACGGCCATGGGCGCCGCCACGCCAGCTTCGTCATGATCACGCTGGGGACTGGCATCGGCGGTGGCGTCGTGATCGAGCGGCGCCTGCGGCGCGGGGCGCACGGCTTCGGCGGCGAGCTCGGCCACGTCCCCATCGATCGCGCCGCGGACGCGCCGCTGTGCCCTTGCGGGCTGCGCGGCTGCGTCGAGGCGTTCGCCGGCACCGCAGCGCTGCTGCGCCGCTACGCGACCCTCGGCGGGGCCGGGTCCGAGGTCAAGGACATCGCCGACGCGGCTGCTCGCGGCGACGCGGCGGCGCAGCAGGTCTTCGGCGAGATGGGCGATGCGCTCGGATGGATGCTCACCGCCGTCCAGAACGTGCTCGACCTCGACGCGATCGTGTTCTCCGGGGGCGTGGCCGCGTCGTTCGAGCGCATCGAGCCGAGCCTGAGGCGAAAGCTCCGCGAGCGTGCGCACGGCCCGCCGCTTGGCGAGGTGCCGCTGCTCGTGAGCGAGCTCGGCAAGCACGCCGGCATCGTCGGCGCCGCCCACCTCGTCGGCGATTGAACGCGAGGGGAAGCTCGTAGCGATGCGCCACGAACCCTCCCTCGAGGCTGCCGTGCCGCTCTCGGCGGACGACGCCGCGCGGCTCCACATGGCGGTGCGCACGAACCCGATGGTGATCGTGGCCGTCCTGGTGCTCGCGACGCCGCCGGACGAGCGGCAGCTCGTCGAGGCGCTGGAGAGCCGCCTGCCCGCGCGCTTTCGCCGGCGCATCGTCGACTCGCGCTTCGGGGTCGCGCGGTGGACCGACACCGGATTCGCCGCGCGCGCGCACGTGACGCGGGTCGCGGCCGGCGACCGCTCCCTCGAAGCGATCGTCCACGAGGTGATGAACGCCCCGCTCCGCCGCGACCGCCCTCTGTGGGACATCCACCTCGTCGGCGGAGAGCGCCCCGCGCTCCTCTTCCGCGCGCATCACGCGCTCGCGGATGGAGCGCGCCTGCTCGAGGTGCTGGGCCTGCTCGGCGACGAGCCCCCGCCTCCCGGCATCGAGCGTGGAGCCGCTCGCAGCCGCGCGCGGCTCGGCCTTCCGCTACGCGCGTGGCACCTGGTGCGCGGCTTGCGCGGCGCCGCGGCGCTGGCCTTGCGAAAGCCCGACCCGGACTCACCGCTGCACGCGCGCCTCCGAGGGCGCAAGCGGGTCGCGATCTCGAACGCGATGGACCTCGCCGGCGTCGTCGAGCACGCGCACCGTGCCGGCGCGAGCACGATGGCCGGCCTGCTCGCGGCGGTGGCAGGCGCGCTCCACCATGCCATGCGCTTCGACGCCAAGCTCACGCTCCATGCGCTCGTCCCCGTTCCGACGGCGGCCGTGACCGGCGAGGCCGGTAACCGCTTCGCATCCGTGTTCGTTCCGCTGCCCGTCGGTGAGGTCGGGCGCGACGAGCGGATACGCGCCATCCAGAGGGCGCTGTCGAGCGCGCGGCGTCGTGCGCCCGCGGCCGCGCGGATCGTCGAAGCGGCGGGTGTGGCGACGGCCGCAATCGAGCGCCTGGGAGTGCGAGCGCTGTCGCGCAGGGCGAGCCTGATGGTGTCCAACGTGCGCGGCCCCGAGCAGCGCATCCGCATCGCCGGCGCCCTGGTCACCGACATGGTCGCGTTCGCCCCTTCCGCGGGGCGAATCGCGCTCGGCGTCACGTTCATGAGCTACGCCGGCCGCCTGCGCGCTGCCGTCGCGATCGACGCGAGCGTGGCCGCCGATCCGCGCGTCCTCGCCGAGAGAATCGCAGCAGAGCTCGCGCCGGCCTCGGGCCGTGCCTAGATTGTTCGGGATGAGGCCCGTGGTGCTCCCCTTGGCCGAGCGGCTCGGCCGCTTCGACATGAGGCGGCGCGGCGTGGACAGTCGCTGGCTGACGACGCCGCACGCGTCTTTGCACCTGTACGACGCGCGCGGCTCGGGCCAGCTGCCCGAGACGACGCTGCTGCACGGCATCGGCTCGCAGGCCACGCAGTACGCCGCGCTCTTGCACCGGCTCCGCCCGCACGTGCGCCGCGTCGTCGCGCCCGACTACCCGGGCCACGGCTTCAGCCATCCGACTCGGTCGCTCACTCCCGACGTGCTCTTCGAGTCTGTCTCGTACGCGCTCGACGAGGCGCTGCACGAGCCGTCGATCCTCGTCGGTCACTCGCTCGGCGGAGCCGTCGCCCTCCACTACGCGCTCGCGCGCCCGGAGCGCGTGCGCGCGCTCGTGCTCGTGTCGCCGGCGGGCGCGCCGTCGTCGGAGCCGGAGTGGCGAGCATTGCGGAGCACGTTCGACATCTCGTCGGCGAAGGAGGCCCGCGCGTTTTTCTCGAAGCTCTATCACCGCGCGCCGTGGTTCATCCCGCTCTTCGCGCACGAGTTCCCCGCGGTCATCCAGAAGCCCGCCGTGCGAGACTTGCTCGAAGCGGCGACGAACGAGCACGCGCCCACACCGGACGCCCTCCGCTCGCTCCCCATGCCAATCCTCCTCATCTGGGGCAAATCCGAACGAATCCTGCCTGAGACGCACTTCGACTACTTCGTACGTCATCTGCCCACCCACGCCGTCATCGAACGACCCGCCGGCTTCGGCCACTGCCCTCACTTCGATGCTCCGGGCCCGCTCGCCGCACGCATCTTGCGCTTCGCCCGCTCGCTTCCGACCTGACCCGCGCGAAGAGGCCGCACGACGTGCGCTGGCTGGCGCCCATCGTCGCGGCTGGACCGCAGAGTCATGGCGAAAACCTCCAGCCGAAGGTTCGGAACGGGCGTTGCTACGTTCCAGAGCATGACCCACGAAAAGGGACTTCGCGTGCTGGTCGTCGACGACGAGGAGAGCTCGCGGATGTCCCTCGTCCACGCGGTGCGCGAGCTCGGTCACTACTGCGCGATGGCCGAAGACGGGCTCCAGGCCCTCGAGATGCACCGCAAGCACGCCTTCGACGTCATCGTCAGCGACTGGAACATGCCGCGCATGAACGGCATCGAGCTGTGCAAGGCGGTGCGGCGCTCGCACGAATACGTCTACTTCGTTTTGGCTACCTCCTACGACGACAAGGCGCACTACCGCCAAGGTGTGGAAGCCGGCGCCGACGACTACCTCTCCAAGCCGATCGACCTCGACGAGCTCTACGCGCGGCTCCTGTCCGCGGCGCGGGTCATCCACATGCAGCGCACGCTGCGCCGCCACAACCGCAAGCTGCGAAACGATAGCCAGCGCTTCTTGCATGCCGCTGTGATCGATCCGGTGACCGGGATCAAGAGCCGCTACGCGATGGAGCGCGACCTCGAGGTCCTCGCGACCAACGTGGCGCGCTACGACTACCGGTACGCGGGCGCCCTGTGCGACATCGATTTCTTCAAGCGGTACAACGACGAGCACGGCCACCTGAAAGGCGACGAGCTGCTGCGCGCGGTCGCCGAGACGATCCGCGGCAAGCTCCGTCAGGGCGACGAGCTCTATCGCTACGGCGGCGAGGAGTTCCTCGCGGTGCTTCCCGCGCAGACGTCGGCCGGCGCCGCCGCGGCGATGGACCGCGTGAGGCAAGCGGTCGAGGAGCTCGGCGTCACCATCAGCGTGGGCGTGGCCGTATTCCACGGCGGCGACGTGGCGAGCTGGCTGCAGCGAGCCGACGACGCGCTCTATTTCGCCAAGAGCAGAGGCCGCAACCGCGTCGAGGCGGAGCCGGAGAGCGGAGTATCGGTGAACGCCGTGTGACGCACGCGCGAGCTCGCGCCGCGCGAGCAGCGACCCCGGGAGCATCGGCAGCCAGAAGCTGAAGCCGCGCATGAGGACCGTCGCGGGCGCCGCCGCCTCTCACCGGGCGCCGAAGCTCTCGCTGCCCACCACCGAGGCGAGCACGAAGCTGACGAGGACCTCGTCGAACGCCATGGGTCGGCCGACGGCGGCGGAATCCGCGGCGCGCGAGGCGGCAACGCGGCCTCAGGCGACGGTCAACGCAGGCTCGGGGCGCGTCAGCCTCCGAGCGGCCGCTTGGATGGCGGTGAGGTCGTACCCGCGCTTCACCTCCGTGTCGCGCACGGCCAGCGTCCAGATGGGGTGCTTGCCGCAGAGCTCGGTCATGTGGCCGATTGCCTGCTGCACTCCGTAGCCGCCGAAGGTGCAGAAGAAGCCCACCGACGGGAAGTCGCGCCAGTGGCGAGCCAGGTACGCTCGAGTCGGGCTGGAAATCGATCGGTTCCACACCGGCGTGCCGACCAGGACGAGCTGGTAGTCGGCCGGATCGTGCGTGGAAGCTGCGATGTCCGCGTAGTGCCTGAGCGTCCCGTCCAGGGTGCTGCGGAGGTAGCCGAGCACGCCGGCCCTCGGCACATGATCGAGGATGACCTCGATGTCGGCACCCAGACTATGGGCAAGCTGCTCAGCCACGTGTTTCGTCGTGCCGGTGCGCGAGTAGTAGGCAACGAGAATTCGCGACATGGTCGTCCTCCGCGCGAGAGTTCATTGCAGTGCTCGTGCCGACCGTCGAGGCGCGATGGGCGCGCGATGGCGCGGGGCAACGCGACGCACGAGGTGCATTGTCGTGCAACCGCTTCCGGGCGCCCTGACGCGCGGCAGGTTCGCTCAGGGCGACGGCGGGAGCTTGCCCTCGAGATAGTCGACCGCGCTCGCGAGCGTCTGCATCTTCGGGTAGTCAATCTCCGGGATTTCGACGTGCAGATCGCGGTGAAGCGCGATGACGAAATTCAGGAAGTCCATCGAGTCGAGATCGAGCGCGTCGCGGAGGCGCTCGCCGTCGTCGAGCGACGCCGCGTCCGCTTCCGGCGCCACGCTCTTCAGCGCGGCCACGACCGCTTCGCGAAGGGTTTGCCTGGTCATAGCTTCTCCGGTTCACCGATGATGCGCGCGAGGGCGCCTAGAAAGACCGCGCCGCGGTGCCCATCGCTGACGCGATGATCGGCCGCCAGCGTCATCGTGAGCACCGTGCGGACGCCCAGCATCGTGCCCTGCGCCCACGGTCGCGGCGTCGGCGCGCCGAAGCCGACGAGCGCCACCTGCGGCGGGTAGATGACGCCGAAGACGTTGGTGATGCCCTGCTGGTCGCCGAGGTTGGTCACGGTGAGGGTCGGATCGCTCATCTCCGAGCTGCGGAGGGTGCCGGCGCGGGCGCGGCCGACGAGGTCGCGCAGCCGCGCCATGATGGCCACGAGGGAGAGCGAGTCGACGTCGTGGATGGCCGGCGCGACGAGGCCGCCCTGACGCAGGGAGATGGCCACGCCGACGTGCACCGCGCTGGAGGGCCGGAACTCTCCGCCCGTGAAGAAGCCGTTCATCTCCGGCACCTCGCGGACGGCGAGCGCGGTCGCCTTGAGCAAGAGAGCCGCGAACAGCACGCGCTCGGTGACGGTGCGACTGCGGTTGTCGTTCTCGAGCCACGTCACCGCGGGAGTGACGTCGCAGTCGAGCGACAGGTAGTAATGTGGGATCTCGCGCTTCGAGCGGGCCATCGTGGCCGCGATCGCCTGGCGCATCGACGTCGCGCGCGTCGGCTCGACGGGGACCTCCGCGGGCGCGGCGGCGACGGCGGGCCGCGCCGCGTTCTCCACGTCGGCGAGCGTGATGGCGGCGTGCGGTCCAGTCCCTCTCGTGGACGCGAGGTCGACGCCGAGCTCTCTGGCTCGCTGTCGCGCGGCGGGCGACGCGCGCACGTGGGAGTCGGGCGCGGGCGGCGGCAGCGCGACCGGAGGTGGAACGACCGGCGCTGCCGCGACCTGTGGCGCCGCGACGGGCGCGGGCGCGGGCGCAGGCGCGGCTTGGGCGCCGGCGCCGTCCCTCAACGTGGCGAGGACGGTCCCGACCGGAACCTTCGTCCCGGGCTTCACGACCAGCGAGTCGACGACCCCCTCCTGCCAGATCTCGACCTCGACCAGGCCCTTCTGCGTCTCGACGAGCGCGACGATGCTGCCGCGCACCACCTTGTCGCCGGGCGCGATCTTCCACTCGACGAGCGTCCCCGCGTCCATGTCCGCACCCAGGGAGGGCATACGAAAGTCAGCCATCACTCTTCCCCATCATGGCGAGCACCGTCGCGACGATCGTCTCGGGCTGCGGGATCGCCGCGTCCTCGAGGTGTTTCGGATAGGGAATGGGGACCTCGGCCGAGCACACGCGCTGGACCGGAGCATCGAGCTCGTAGAAGGCCTGCTCCATGATGCGGGCGCTCACCTCGGCGGCGATGCTCACGCTCCGCCAGCCCTCGTCGACGACCACGGCGCGCCGGGTCTTGCGCACGGAGCCGATGAGGGTCGCGTCGTCAAGCGGGCGCAGCGTGCGCAGGTCGACCACCTCGGCGTCGATGCCCCGGCGGGCGAGCTGCTCGGCGGCTTGCAGCGTCTTTCCCACGCAGCCGCCGTAGGCGACGAGGGTGACATCCTTGCCGGCGCGCCGGACCGCGGCCCTGTCGAGGTCGACGCGCACCGGATCGCTCGGCAGCTCGCCCTCCAGGTTGTAGAGCGTGGCGTGCTCGAAGATGATGACGGGGTCGGGCTCCTGCAAGGCCGCGATGAGCATGCCGCGCGCGTCCTCGAGCGTCGCCGGGGCGACGACGCGCAGTCCGGGGATGTGCGCGTAGAAGTTCTCGAGGCTGTGCGAGTGCTGGGCCGCGAGCTGGCGACCGGCGCCGGTCGCCATGCGGATGACCACGGGCACGCTCACCTGCCCGCCGGACATGTGGCGCAACGTCGCCGCGTTGTTGAGCACCTGATCCAGCGCGAGCAGGCTGAAGTTGACCGTCATCACCTCCACGATCGGACGCATGCCGCCGAGCGCGGCGCCGATGCCGGCTCCGACGAAGGCGGACTCGGAGAGCGGGGTGTCGCGGATGCGGCCCGGGCCGAACTCCTCGAGCAAGCCCTTGCTGCACGCGTAGGTGCCACCGTAGCGCCCCACGTCCTCGCCCATCAAGAAGACGCGCTCGTCCTTCATCGCCTCGCGGAGCGCCTCGCGGACCGCGTTTCGGTAGGTCGTGGTGCTCATGACGATCCCCGAGGCGTCGTGACGTCCTTGGTGAGGTCGGAGATCGGCTCGAGGGTACCGACGTCGGCGAACGCGATCGCCTCGTCGATCTCGGCGTCCACGGCGTCGCCGATCGCCTTGCGCCGCGCGTCGTCCAGCCAGCCGCGAGCGACGAGCCGCGCGTCGTAGGTCACGAGTGGGTCGCGCCTGCGCCACTGATCCACCTCGGCCTTCGATCGATAGAGCTCGGGGTCGAACATGGAGTGAGCCCGGAACCGGTAGGTGAGCATCTCGAGGAAGTGCGGGCGACCGCTCGCGCGGACGTTCTCCACCGCACGGCGAGCGGCCGCGGCCACCGCCTCGACGTCCATTCCATCCACCTGCTCCGCCTCGATCCCGTACGAGCGGGCCTTGAGCGCGAGGTCGGGCTGCGCCTGGTGACGCTCGAGCGCCGTCCCCATGGCGTAGCGGTTGTTCTCGCACACGAACAGGACCGGCAGCGCCCAGAGAGCGGCGAGGTTGAGCGACTCGTGGAACTCGCCTTCGTCCGTGGCGCCGTCGCCGAAGATGCACAGGGTCACGCGCCGCCGGCGCAGCATCGAGTCTGCGAGCGCCAGACCGACCGCGATGGGCAGCCCTCCGGCGACGATGGCGTTGCCACCGTAGAAGCGCCGGCTCACGTCGAACAGGTGCATGGAGCCTCCCCGGCCGCCGCTGCAGCCCTCCTTCTTGCCGAACATCTCCGCCATCACGCGCTTCGCGGGGACACCCCGCGCGAGCGCGTGGCCGTGCTCTCGATACGACGAGACGACGGCGTCGTCGGGCGCGAGCGCCGGGAGCAGGCCGGCGGCCACGGCCTCCTCGCCGACGTACAGATGCAAGAACCCGCGGATCTTGCCCGCGCTGTAGAGCTCTGCGCACTTCTCCTCGAAGCGCCGGATGAGCAGCATCTCCCGGTACGTGGCGCGCGCGACGTCGGCGTCGGACTGACCGCCGGGCCGGGGCGCGACCGCTTCCGGGACGGTCGTGGTCGTCATGGCATCGCCTCCAGCGTCGAGGTGTCTCCTTCGGGCAGGCCGAGCTCGCGGGCCTTGAGCAGCCGGCGCATGATCTTGCCGCTGCGTGTGCGCGGCAGCGACGCGACGATGGCGATCTCCTTGGGGGCGACGGCCGCGCCGAGCCGTGTGCGCGCGAAGCCGAGCAGCTCGCGCTCCAGGGCCTCGCCGGGCTGATAGCCCGGCTTGAGCGAGACGAAGGCCTTGACGATCTCCATCGCGACGGGGTCGGGCTTGCCGATGACGCCCGCCTCGGCGACCGCCGGGTGCTCGAGCAGCGCGCTCTCGACCTCGAAGGGCCCGATCAGGTGCCCGGACGACTTGATGACGTCGTCGGCGCGCCCGACGAACCAGAAGTAGCCCGCGTCGTCCTGGCGCGCGAGGTCCCCGGTCAGGTACCAGTCGCCTGCGAAGCACTTTCGATAGCGCTCGTCGTCGTCGAGGTAGCCGCGGAACATCGAAGGCCACCCGCGCGCGAGGGCGAGCTCGCCTTCCTCGCCGGCGGGGACGACCTCGACGCCGCGCTCGGAGCGCCGCACCACGGCCGCCTCGACGCCGGGGAGCGGGCGCCCCATCGAGCCGGGACGGATGTCCATCGACGCGAAGTTGGCGATCATGATGCCGCCCGTTTCCGTCTGCCACCAGTTGTCGTGAATGGGCAGGCCGAAGGCCTCTTGACCCCAGAGCACGGCCTCGGGGTTGAGCGGCTCGCCCACGCTCGCGATGAAGCGCAGCGCGGGCGTCTCGAAGCGGCGCGCCATCGCCACGCCGACGCGCATCATCATGCGAACGGCCGTCGGCGCGGTGTACCAGACCGAGATTTGCCGATCGCGCAGTATGCCGTACCAGCGCTCGGCGTCGAAATCCGCCTCGTCGACGACGTTGACGATGCCGTGCGTCAGCGGCGCGATGATTCCGTACGACGTGCCCGTGACCCAGCCGGGATCGGCGGTGCACCAGAAGACGTCCTCGGGGTGCAGGTCGAGCGCGAGCTTGCCCGTGGCGTGATGGGCGACGACGGCCGCGTGCACGTGGATCGCGCC
>DATIQP010000007.1:0-4652 GCA_035470765.1 Polyangiaceae bacterium
GTCTAGTCCCGGAGCAGCGCCGCGGCCGCGGATTTCTTCGGCTGCTATTTTTTTCGGCTGCTTAACGGTGAGACTTGGGCTTGATGGCGTCGAAGGCGAGCCCGTGCGCGGCGAGGCGGTTCTGGTAGTAGAAGAGCAGCCGCGCGTCCTCGAGGACGAGATCGGTCGCACCCGCCCCGATGACGGGCTTGGTGTGGTAGCCCGCGAACGCGCGGAGCGCCGAGTCGAGGACCTGGGCGGGCTTGCCGCGCAGCTGGGGCGAGAGGACGATCTGCCTGCGGCTCTCGAGCTCGCGGGCGCGATCGAGCAGCTCGCCCATCGTGAGGAGCAGCTCCGCGCGCGTGACGCGCACGCTGTCGCGGTAGTTCAAGACGACGAAGAGGTCCGCCTTGCCGAGCGCCTTTCGGAAGTGGTGGAACGCGGCGGAGGCGACGAGGTGGGTCGCCATGACGACGGTGTCGCGCGCGTAGGCCTTGCAGATGACCTCGCCGAGCTCGCGCGTGTACTGCATGTCGCGGGCGGGGTCGCGGTGGGGCTTGTCGTCGTCGCCGAACAGGTAGGTCAGGGCGTCGATCGCGCGGCCGTGGGCGTCGTGCGAGCGCCCGTCGTCGTCGACCTCGTTGCCGAAGGGGTCGATCGGGTGGCCGAAGCGGATGACGCAGCTCTCGTCGAGGCCGAGCAGCTTCTGGGCGAACGCGGCCACGCGGCCCACGCGCGTCGACTCGTCGTCCTCGATGATGTAGCGAGCCTTGCCCTCTTCCTGCAGAAAGTCGTCGACGAGCGTCTCGGCCTCGAGGGTGAGCATGTAGTTGATCGTCGCGGGGACGAAGAACACCCGCTGCGGCCTGCCGCGCTCGGCGGTCCGCCCGAACGCTTCGATCGCCGTGCCGGCGAGGCCTAGCTTGAGCCGCCGCTCGACGCCGCCGGAGCGAGATCGGGTGCCGCCGGGGAAGAAGAGGCTGTGGTAGCCGCGCTCGATGAGCACGGACGAGTACGCCTTGAGGACGTCCTTGTAGAGCACATGCTTCAGGCGCCGGTCGACGCGGTAGGCGCCGAGGTTGTGCATGAAGAAGGAGAGCACCGGGTTGGTGAAGAGGTTCTTGCCGGCGCCGTAGGTGGCGGGCGGGAGGCCGGCGCGCTCGAGGGCGAAGCCGAAGACCACGGAGTCGAGGTTGGACAGGTGCGTCGGTACGAAGACCAGCGTGCCGAGCTTCGCGAGGGCGGCGATCCGGTCGGTGGGGCCCTGCACCACGATGCGCCCGTCGAGGGCATGGAGGCTCGCGAGCTGCGGGAGGTTGCGGAGCGCGGCGCGCGGCGCGAGCAGCGTGCCGAGGACCGGCGCCATGGCGCGCGACGCGAGCCGGTAGACCGTCGGGTTGAAGTTGCCCGCGACGTCCCACGCGTACCGCTCGGAGAGCTCGCGCAGCTTGGTCCGGAGCTCGCCGTCGCTCAGCCGGCCGAGGCTGCCGGCGAGGCTGCGCCACTCGGCGTACTCCGGGCCGCCCTTGGCCGCGAGCCGCCGCACCTCGCAGTACGCCGCGTCGTTGAGCAGCAGCCGGGCGTCGTGCACGCCGGTCATCACCCGATCGGTGACCTCGGCGACGATCTGGGGGCGCGAGGCGTTGAAGCCAAAGATGGGGGCCCTCGCCATGGCGGTGTCCGCCGCCGACCGGATGACCATGGGGCCATCGTAGGCGACCGAGCGGCGCGTGGCACCTCCGAGTTCGTCACGGCGGCGCGACGGTCACAGACCGTGAGGCGGAGGCTCCGCGCGCACGCCGTGGATCGGCGTGACGAAGTGCGGCGGGTTGGGCGTGCGACGGATGACGAGCGGCTGCGCCCGGTACTCCGCCGGGATGACGACGGTGCCGCCGAAGCCGAAGTGCGGGTAGTCCCCGTCGTACCAGTACGGCGGCCCCCAGTAGTAGTTCACGCCGTAGTCGGCCTCGCTGTAGATCGGCGGAGGCTCGATGCGCAGCCTCTCGAACGGCGTGCGCTCGCCGGCGCTATGCCCGGGAAGCTGCACCTGCCAGATCGCGTCGTACGCCGGCAGCACCCGCGCGCCTTGCAGGTCGAACGGCAGCGGGAAGAACAGGTCGACGACGCGGGTGTTCCTCGGCGGGATGGTGATGACGGGGGGCGGCCAGCCCGGGTTGGCCGAAGCGAACGCCGGCGCGCTGGTTCCGCGCCCGTCGAGCACGATGCGCTGCTGGCGCGTGTCGAGGTACCACTGGTCCTCGCCGCCGTTGTCGACGGCGAGGCGGAGGTGGATGGCGTCGAGGTGCTCGCGTGGATCGGTCGCGGGCGAGATCCGGGCGATCCCGAAGGAAGCGATCTCGAGCGACCCCTGCGGCGCTTCGGCGGGGAGGCTGTACTTGACCGCGACGCGGCTCGGCGTCGTGGTCGCCGCCGCAGCGGGCGGCGCGCTCGTGGAGGGCGAGGCGCACGCGAGCGCGGAGGTGACGAGCGCGACGAGCCAGGCGAGCCGACGGTTGTGCTGCGTCATGGCGACCTCGACCGGGGAGGTGCAACTCGCGTTCCGAAAAACGGCCGCGCTCGCGCGGCACGTGATCCGCGGCTCGTGCTCGACTCGGCCAGCGCGGCCGGTGCGCGCGCTCGCACTGCTTGCGTGAGCCCTTCAGTCGACGAGCCTGGCGATGCCTTCCGCGACTTCCGTCGCGATCATGACGGCGAGCTTTTCGTAGCTCGCTTCGCCTTCTTCGCGCGTCGCCTCGGCGGGCGCGCCGGTGTAGGCACGGTCGAGCCCCATCTCCGCGAAGGTCTTCTTGCCGGCCGCGATGCCCTCCGCGAGGCTCGTCGCGATCGGCGGCAGAGCCCGCGCGACGTCGCCGAGCACGCGACCGCCCGCGGCGAGCACGAGGGAGGTCTCGTAGCGGCCGGCGTGGCAGTTGCCGCGCTTGTACTCGTCCGTCAGCGTGCGACCCCAACGGCGCGTGAGCGGGCACGCGACCGACGCCGCGCCGTCGGGGAGCGGGGCGATCGCGGCGCGCACGGCCGCGTCGTGGGCGGGCTCGAGGTGGTTGTTGACGAGGCAGACGTGGCGGAAGCCCGCCGCGAGCCACTGCTTGCAGACCGCTTGCAAGAAGCCGGTGAGGGCTTCGGCACCCACGCCGACCGCGCCGGGGAAGCCCGCGGCGTAGTCGGTCACGCCGTACGGCACGCTCGGGGCGAGCGCCGCGTCGATCCCGCGCTCGGCGAGGAGGACGGCGGCGCGCTCGGAGGCGCGCTCGCTGATGAGCGTGTCGGTACCGAGCGGCAGGTGCGGGCCGTGCGGCTCGACGCTGCCGACCGGCACGAGCACGGCCGTGCGCGGACGCACCAAGAGCGCCCTCAGCTCCTCCGTGGTCATCTCGCTCAGCCTAGGCGTCACGTTCTTCTCTTCCCTTCACTTTCACCTGGCGCGGGCGCGCAGCGCCTTGCGATCGACCTTGCCGCGATCGTTCTTCGGCACGTCCATCACGAACTCGACGATGCGCGGATACTTGTGCTTGGCCATGCGCTCCTTGGCGAAGCTCTGCAGCTCGGCGGCGAGCGCGTCGCTCGCCGCGTGCGTCTGCCGCAGCACGACGAAGGCCTTCGTCTTGAGCAGGCCGTCCTCCTCGACACCGATGACCGCCGCGAGCTGCACGGCAGGGTGCTTCATCAAACACTCCTCGACCTCGACCGGCGAGACCCAGAGCCCGCTGACCTTGAGCAGCTCGTCGGCTCTACCTGCAAAGTACAAGTATCCGTCCTCGTCGATGCGGAACAGATCGCCCGTGCGGCACCAGTGGCCGAAGAACGTACGGAACGACTTGTCTCGATCGAGCCAGTAGCCCAATGAGACGCTGTCGCCCTTCACCCAGAGCACGCCGATCTCGCCGCGCGGCACCTCGGCGGCGCCCGGACCGGCCGCGTCCTCCGGCAGGATGCGGAGCTCGTAGCCCTCCACGGCCTTGCCGAGCGAGCCGGGCTTCACGTCGCCGGGGCGGTTGCTGGCGTAGATGTGGAACATCTCGGCCGAGCCGATGCCGTCGTAGACGTCGCTCCGGAAGCGCTCGAGCCAGCGATCGAGCAGCGCCTGCGGCAGCGCCTCGCCTGCGGAGAGCGAGAAGCGAATCGAGGAGAAGTCGAGCCCCGCCTCGCCCCTGGCGCGAGCCGCGGCGTCGTGCTCGAGGAGCTTGCCGAGCATCGTGGGCACGTTGGTGACCACGGTGGGCCGGTACGTCGCGATGGCGCGCGAGAGCGACTCCGGCGTCGGCCGTTCACTGAAGAGGCCCACGGTCGCACCGACGGCGAACGGGAACATCAGGTTCGTCCCCGTCGCGTAGCCGAAGTACAGGCGCGGCACGCTGACCGTGACGTCGTCGCGCCGGTAGCCGACGGTGTTCTTCGCGTAGACCTCCGTATTGAAGGCGAAGTCGCGGTGGGCGTGGACGTTGGCCTTGGGCTCGCCGGTCGAGCCGCTCGTGAAGAGCCAGATCGCCGGCTCGTCGCGGTGGGTCTTGCGCAGGTCGGCGGGCTTCGCGGTCGCGAGCGCCTTGGCGAGATCGTGCTCTGCCGGGATGGACGCGTCGACCCGGTCGGGATCGTCGCCCGTCGGCGCGTCCGCGCACACCCACATCGCGCGAACCTCCTTGCCGACGCGCCCC
>DATIQP010000008.1:0-4486 GCA_035470765.1 Polyangiaceae bacterium
GCTGAACCTCTCGGTGTGCAACGGGAGCCGCCGCTGCGTCGAGGCGTGCGCGCGCGAGAACAACCTGCCCGACGATCCGGAGATGCGTTACATCCGCGTCTTCGAGATCGACATGGAGAACGGCGTCACCCTCGATGACGAGGCGACGGCGTACTACGGCGAGGAGAAGGTCCCGGCGAAGAAGAAGTTCTATCTGCCGGTGCAGTGCCACCAGTGCGACAACCCGCCGTGCGTGAAGGCGTGCCCGGTGCAGGCCACGTGGAAGGAGCCCGACGGCATCGTCGTCATCGACTACTCGTGGTGCATCGGCTGCCGCTTCTGCGTCGTCGCGTGCCCGTACTTCGCGCGCCGGTTCAACTTCAGCGCGCCCAACGTCCCGCCCGATCGCATCAACCCGAACCAGGGCTACCTGTCGAACCGCCCTCGCTTCAAGGGCGTCGTCGAGAAATGCACGTTCTGTCTGCACCGCACGCGAAAGGGCCGCATGCCCGCGTGCCTCGAGGCGTGCCCGACGGGCGCGCGGAAGTTCGGCAACCTCAACGACCCCAACAGCGACATCCGCAAGATCCTCGACACCAAGCGCGTCTACGTCCTCAAAGAGGAGCTCGCGACGCTCCCGCGCTTTTACTACTACTTCGAGTGAGAGGATGCTCATGAGCGGAATCATCCTCGACGCCCGGCGCTTCGCCTCCACCTCCGTACGCTCGATGCTGCGCGGCAGCCGGAGCTACTACTTGTGGCTCGCGTTCCTGCTCGCGTGGATCGCGCTCGGCGCGGTGGCCTACGTCCACCAGCTCGGCATCGGTTTGTTCGCGACCAACATGGTCGATCAGGTGCCGTGGGGCGCGTACATCGCGAACTTCACCTACCTCGTCGGCATGGCCGCCGCGGCCGTCATGCTCGTCATCCCGGCGTACGTCTACGACGACCACGCGCTCCACGACGTGGTCGTGCTCGGCGAGCTGCTCGCGGTCGCAGTCCTGATGATGTGCCTGATGTTCGTGATGGTCGACATCGGCCGGCCGGATCGCATCTGGCACTTCATCCGGTTCAACTGGCCGCGGTCGATGCTCACCTGGGACGTCATCGTCCTCAACGGCTACCTGGCCCTCAACGCCTACATCACGACGTACCTGGTCTTCACCAAGTTCCGCGGCCGAAAGCCGGAGCGCAAGAAGTACGTCCCGTTCGTCTTCATCGCCATCGTCTGGGCGATCAGCATCCACACCGTCACGGCCTTCCTCTACAGCGGCATGGGCGCCCGCTCGCACTGGAACGCGGCCATCCTCGCGCCGCGCTTCCTCGCCTCCGCGTTCGCCGCGGGCCCGTCGCTCATGATCATCGCGCTCTCCGAGATCCGCGACCGCATGGGCTTCCCGGTCAAGGACGCCGCGCTCAACAGGCTCCGGCAGATCGTCGCCGTGACGATGCTCATCAACCTGTTCTTCTTCTTCTCGGAGATCTTCACCGAGCTGTACAGCTTCAAGGACCACGCCTCGTCGATGCGCTACATGCTCTTCGGCCTGAAGGGGCACACCAAGCTCGTGCCGTACATCTGGGGCGCGATCGTGCTCGACGTCTTCGCGGCGCTGGTCTTCTTGACCAAGCGCTTCTACCAGAACGCGACGGTGCTCCGCGTCGCGTGCGCGGCCGCGGTGCTCGGTGTGTGGGTCGAGAAGGGCATGGGGCTCGTCATCCCCGGCTTCGTCCCTTCGACGCTCGGCGAGATCGTCGACTACACGCCGAGCTTCACCGAGTTCTGCGTCTCGGCGGCCATCTGGGCCACGGGCGCGCTCGTCTACACGCTGCTGCTCAAGGCCGCCGTCCCCATCGAGCTCGGCCTGGTCCGGATGGAGGGCGCCCCCGCCCTGCAGCCGGACACGCACGAGCACGCGCACGAGGAGGCGGCGTCGTGAGGGCGCTCGCGCTCGCCGCCTGGTTCGCGGGGGCACTGCTCGCGTGCCGCGCCGACACGAAGGCGCCGCCCCAGAAGCCCGCCGATCCGCCGGTGAGCACGCCGAGCGCCATCCCCGACGCGCCGGTCAGCGGCACGATCCACGGCACGCCGTTCGTCGCGCGCGACATGCGCTACATCGTCGACGATCGCATCGGCTACGCGCACGTCGACATCAAGCTGTCGACTGGCAAGGCCGACGACGCGTGCGGCACGATCGTGCCCGAGCGGCCGACGAGCGTGTGGCTGCGCCTCGACGGCGCACACAAGCTCGGGGCCAAGGAGCTTCGGCTCGGCCCCGACACGGCCGACAAGCCCGACGAGAACTGGTCGGTGCACTACCAGGTCTTCGAGCCGGACGGCTCCGGCGGCCACTGGACCGGCCTGACGACCCGCAACGCCCTTTTGACGCTCCACGGAGTGAGCCCCGACGGGCACCTCTCGGGGGGCCTCGCGGTGTGCTTCGGCGACGAGGCGAACAGCTGCGTGTCGGGGTCGTTCGAAGCAACGAGCTGCCCGCCGAGGATCGATCAGCCCGTGCGCGGCACGCCGCCGCCGGAGTCGATCCCGAAGCAATACCTGGAGAGGATGTTGCTCGACGGCGGCAGCTGAGCCCGACAGCTCGACCCTGGCGCTGCCGGCTGGACCGCGATCGGGTATGCGCGTTGCCTCGTTGTGGCTTCGAGAAGTCCAACAAGGAGCTGCGCCATGTACCAGAAGCTGGTTGCCACGCTCGCGCTCGCCGCGGCCGCCGCGGCGTGTGAGGGCACCACGCCTCCGCCCACGTCCACATCCACGCTCACCAGCGCGACCATCGAAGCCCGCCCGTTTCACACCAACGTCGTCGAAGCGGCCCGCAGGAACCAGGACTACCGGCACGTCCTCTTCACCGGCGCGCGGTCTCAGCTCGCGCTGATGACAATCCCTCCCGGCGACGACATCGGCATGGAGTCGCACCCGCGCGTCGAGCAGCTGATCTTCATCGTCAGCGGGCAGGGCAAGTCGATCGTCAACGGCGTCGAGACACCGGTCGCGGCAGGGGACGTCGTCGTCGCGACGCCGGGCTCGCGACATGACGTCGTCAACACCAGCTCGGTACCGCTCCAGCTCTACACGATCTACTCGCCGCCGAACCACATCGACGGTCGCGTGCACGCCACCAAGGCGGACGCTGAGAAGGACAAGGCAGACGAGGCGTTCGGCGCTGCGGTCCGATAGCCAACTCGGTCTCCGACCCCGACTCGGTCTCCGCCTCCGCCTGGCGGCCGCCTCGCCCTCTCCGCGCTATACTCTCCCCGTGCGCTTCCGCCCGCTCGCCTTCATCCCCCTCCTCGTGAGCGCGCTCTGCATCGTCCTTCTGGTGCGCATGAGCCACGACGACCCGCGCTACCTCCTCGCGGCGGGCGCCGTCTTCGTCGTCACCATGCTGCCGGCCGTGCTCGCGCGCCGCCGCCTGCGCCGCGTGCTCCTCTCCGGCGACGTCCACCGCGTCCTCACGGCGTGGCAGCCGACGATGGAGCGGGTCTCGCACCCGGAGACCATGGCCCCGCTGATGATCGCGACGGCCTATGCGTCCTACGGGTGGCTCGAGCCCGCGCGCGACGCCCTGTCCCGCGCCGTGCGGGGCCCGGCCTGGGACGCCGCGCGCGAGCAGCGCCTCCTCATCGAGGCGCTGCTGGCCACTTTCGAGGGCGAGCGCGAGGCGTCGCTCGACAAGGCGCGCGAGCTCGAGGGCATGCCCCTGCCCTCCTCAGGGCTCTTCCTGCGGCGCCGCGTGGCACGCCTGCGGGGCGGCGTGGCAGCGCTGGCGCGCGCCTTCGCGCACGAGAGCAGCTCGGAGGACGAGCGGCGCCTCTCTCGCGCGGCCTCGGCCTCGCCGCTGATGCACTGGGCGATGCGCTACGCTCGCGCCATCGTCGCCATCGACCGCGGCGAGCAGGAGCACGCCCGCTCGCTCCTTGCCGGCACGCCGGAGTGGCCCGAGGCCAGCGCGTTCGCGAGCTTCCACGCGGAGCTGATGAACAAGCTCGGCGCGTGAAGTGCCATCCACGAATGTCGGCGTGTACGTGCACGCCGACTGAGGGGCTCGGCAGAGGCCGCGGCTTCGGCTAAGGTGGCAGCATTCGCGGCGACGGCCGCACAAAGGTGAATTTTGGTCGCTGCGGGTCTCCCAAAGCTCAAGATCCTCTACGCCGACGACGAAGAGGACGTCCGCGACGTCTTCGCGGCGCTGTTCGCGCCGGACTTCGACGTCGTGACCGTCCCCGGCGGCGCCGAGGCGCTCGAGGCGATGGCGGCGCGCGACTTCGACGTCCTCGTGAGCGACATGCGCATGGACCCGATGAAGGGCTCGGAGCTGCTCGCGCGCGCCTACGAGAAGCACCCCGACACGCAGCGCATCCTGCTCACCGGCTACAGCGATCACGACGACCTCGCCGACGCCGTCAACCGCGGCCACGTCTTCGCCTACATGCAGAAGCCCTGGGAGAGCGCCCAGCTCCGCCTGACGATGGAGAAGGCGGGAGAGCAGCG
>DATIQP010000009.1:0-8552 GCA_035470765.1 Polyangiaceae bacterium
GATCCGAACGACCCGAAGCACCGCGTCTTCGTCGACGCCACCGACGCGTCCGGGATCCTCGCGGCGCGCAGCGGCACCGGCGAGCGCGGCTTCGGCCTGGTCAACGCCGGCGATCTCGACGACGACGGAGACGTGGACCTCATCACGTGCCCCGAGGACGTGAAGAGCAACCCGCCCGCGGGCAGCACCGGCGGCGACGACGTGGAGGACCCCTGCGCGGCGTTGCTCAACGACGGCACCGGGCATTTCACGCTCGCCAATCCGAGCGATCTCGACGCGAAGGGGCCCATCTGGGTGCCGAGCGCGGCGCTCTTCGACTACGACCGCGACGGCATCCTCGACTTCTATCCCGGCACCATCGCGCACTGGCCGTACCCGGTCGATCCGACGCCGCCCAACACGTCGCCCGCGCTGTTCCACGGCAACGGCGACGGCACCTTCGCCAACGTCGTCAAGACGAGCGGCCTGCCCGTCGTCGATGGGTCGGCGTTCACGGGGCAGTCGTTCCGCTACACGTTCGGCGTCACCGCGTGCGACCTCGACGGCGACGGCGATGACGACGTCATCCTCGCCGACTACGGCCGGCAGGAGAACCAGGTCTGGCGCAACGACAACGGCCACTTCACCAACGTCGCGCACACCTGGGGTCTCGATTACGACGGCAACCAGGACTACACCGACGACCAGAGCTACCTCTGCTGGTGCGCGAACAACCCGAACGCCGGCTGCCCCGCCAACACGCCGAAGCCCGCGTACGCCTCGTTCTGCACCGGCTTCTACTCGGGCGACATCTACGGCCGCGGCTGGACGCCCGGCATCACCGATCAGCCCTTCAGCCTCGGCGGCAACAACTTCTCGTTCGCGTGCGGCGACATCGACGACGACGGCGACATGGACCTCATGAGCGCGACCATCGTCCACGGCGACGTCGGCCAGTCCGCGGACCCCACCGAGCTGATCATCAACCCCGGCGACGGCTCGAAGTTCCTGCGGCCCGGAAACGACAAGACGGGCCTCTTCCGCCCCGTGCCGAACAACATCTTCTGGAACCACGGCGACAACCAGGTCGTCTTCGTGGACCTCGACAACGACGGCCGCAAGGACATCTTCCTCACCGACACGGCCGCCTACGACAACAACGGCGTGGTCGAGGAGAGCCACAACTACCTCTGGCACCAGAAGGCCGACGGCACCTTCGAGGACGTGACGCTCCCCTCCGCCGTCATCGGCGCGAACAAGCTGCCGCACCTCGAGGGCCCGACGTTCGTCGACATCGACGGCGACGGCGACCTGGACATCATCGCCGGCGACGCCAACACCTGGACGCTGCACGTGCTCCGCAACGACTCGGGTCAGGACCAGAACTGGACGCGGATCCGGCTCGTGGGCGGCGGCTACGGCGCGGCGAACGTGTCAGGCATCGGCGCGGTGGTGAAGGTGACCGCGGGCGGCCGCACGCAGACGCAGTACGTGAGCGGCGGCTTCGGGCACGGCAACATCGAGAACGATCTGGTGCTCACGTTCGGGCTCGGCGCGGCGTGCGACATCGACAAGATCGAGGTCCGCTGGCCGGACTCCGCCGGCAGCACGCAGACGTTCACCGGCGTCGTCTCCAACTACAACGTGACGCTGAAGCAGGGCCAGGCCGCGCCCGAGTATCACTGACTACTTGATCAGGCTCGCCGTGGGCTCGGCGAGCGACATCGCCATCATCTCGTCGACCGCGCGGCGGGCGTCCTGGGGATCGGTGGCGAGATCCTGTGCGACGCGATCCAGGCGCGCGCGGAGCATGGCCTGCCGCGAGAGGCTCGGGTCCTCGAGCAGGGCCGCGGCCCACGCGATGCCCACGACGCTCAGCTTCTCGGCGCCGCTGATGCCCTTGTAGCGCTGCCCGAGCACGACGGGGGCGCCGTGCCCGAGCTGGGCGAGCGCCTCCTCGCGGAAGCGGCGCGGCAGCATCAACGAGCCCGCGAAGACGGCGAGCTGCACGCCGAGCCCCGGCACGCGGTCCGCGAGGACGTAGCGCACGGCGTCGACCGTCGCGAGACCCGCGGCGCGCCGCGCCTCGACCCGCGCGATGGCTTCGTTGCGCATGTACTCGACGTCGACCACGGGGATGTTGAGCTTCGTCGCCAGAACGCGGACGACGTGCTCCTCGCGCGGGTCGATCGAGTCCCACGCGGCGGCGAGCCAGGCGCCGCGCAGCATCGCGCGCGCGACGCTCGACTCGATCTCGCCGTACACGTCCAGCCGCTCGGCCTCGATCGGCGGCTCGGTGTAGAGCGGAGCCGCGTCCGCGTCGGGCAGACCGAGCGAGCCGACGAGCGCCGCGAGCGTGCGCGCCTCCTCGGCGTCGATCGGCCCGTCGGCGGCGAAGACCGCGCGCAGCACGCGCACGGCGAGCGTGCCGAGGCGCTTGACGCGAGCGACGTCCTTGTCGCTCGGCTTGGACGAGAAGAGCGAGCGCAGGCCGCGCGCGCCGGCTTCGAGCGTCACCTTCTCGGCGAGCACCTCGGCCATCGGCATCCACGAGGGCGGGCAGATGGGAGCCATCGCGCGCGCCATCTCCACGATCCACGCGTCGAAGGCGTCGACCATCCTCGGCACCCGCTGCCCGCTCAGCGCGAGCTGGTGCGAGTCCTTGCGGCGCTTGACGAGGTCCTCGAGCGCGTCGTGGGAGTTTCCCAGCGCGGCGGAGAGGCCGAAGATGGCCTCCTCCGCGGTGATGGCGACGAGGCGGCTCAGCGCGTCCGCGACGGGATCCACGGCGGGCGCGTAGGCGTCTGCGGCTCCATAGGCGTCGGTCATGGGCGGAGCCTACACCTTCCCGCGGCGGCGATGCACCCGGTGCGCGAGCGCGGCCGCGGTTGCGCGCCGCCCCGGAGAGGACGCCACTGAAATTCGAGCGAGGCCAGGCACGGGAGATGCGAGTGAACGGGGTATGTTCTGGTCCAGCCAATACGCCACACCCCACCTGAGCGCCCTGCTCGTGTCGCTGGTGCTCGCGCTCACCGCGTACCTGTGGCCGCGCCTCAGCCGCTTCGGCTTCATGGCGCTGTTCGCCTGGGCCGCCTGGGTGAACTGGCGCACCGCGCTCTACACGCCCAACGCGTACCTCGACTACGGCGACCTCGCCGTATCGGGGCTGTACGTCGAGTTCATCCGCGGGATCTTCGCGACCCACGTCCTGCTGTTCGTCGGCGCCATCGCGACCTGTCAGGCGATGATCGCCGCCGGCCTGCTCCTGGGCGACGACCTCGCGCGCATCGCGCTCGTGGGGGCCACGATCTTCCTCGTCGCGATCGCTCCGCTCGGCGTCGGCTCGGGCTTCCCCGCGACGCTCATCATGGCCGTCGGGACGGTGCGCCTCTTCTTCGCGCGCGACGCGCTCGCGGCTCGGCCGTGGTCGAACGTGGTGCGCTGGGGAGCTCACCCGCACCGCCCGCGCCACGCCTGAAGGGGGATTAGCGGAGCAGCGCTTCCAGCTGAGCCTCGGTGAGCACCTTCGTGCCGTACTTCTTGGCCTGATCGAGCTTCGTCTTGCCGGTCTTCTCGCCGGCGACGAGGTAGCTGGTGTCTCTGTGGACGCTGTCGTGGATGGTCGCTCCGGCGGCGCGCAGCTCCCCGTGGACGTCCTCGCGCTTCTTCGACAGCACACCCGTCACGCAGAACGACTTGCCCAAGAGCGGGCCCTCGGTCGCGCTCTCTTGCCTCGGCTGCGGGACGCTCACGCCGAGCTCGAGCAGCTTGCGCAAGAGGCGCTTCTGCGCCGGATCGGCGGCGAAGGCGACGACGCTGTCCACCATCACGGGCCCGACGCCGCCGATGCGCGAGAGGCGCTCGCGAAGGGTCTTGGGGTCGCAGCGCGCCAGGTTCTCGAGGGTGCCGAGCTCCTCGGCGAGCTGGCGCGCGGCGACCTGGCCGATCTGCGGGATGCCGAGGCCGCAGAGGAGCCGGTCGAGCGTGCGGGACTTGGACGCGGCGATGCTGCGGACGACGTTCTCTGCGCTCTTGCTTCCCATGCGCTCCAGGCTGGCGACGTCGTCCACCGTGAGCGCGTAGAGATCGGCGACGTCGCGCACGAGCTTCCTCTCGACGAGCTGCTCGACGAGGGACTCGCCGAGGTGGCCGATGTCCATCGCGAAGCGCCGGGCGAAGTAGAAGATCTGCGCCTTCACCTGGGCGGGGCACGCGCGGTTCGGGCAGCGCGTGACCGCCTCTTCCTCCGTCGACGGCACGACCTTCGTCCCGCACGAAGGGCACCGCTCGGGCATCTGGAAGGGCTTCTCCTTGCCCGTTCGCTTGCTCGTTTCGACGCCGGTGATCTGCGGGATGATCTCGCCGGCCTTCTCGACGTAGACGTGGTCGCCGACGCGCACGCCGAGCCGCTCGATCTGATCGGCGTTGAACAGCGTCGCCCGAGAGACGGTGGTGCCGGCGAGCTGGACCGGGTCGACGACCGCGACCGGTGTCAGCGCGCCGGTGCGGCCGATGCCGATCTCGATGCGGCGAAGGACCGTGAGCGCGCGTTCGGGCGCGAACTTGTAGGCGATGGCCCACTTCGGGAACTTGGAGGTGAAGCCGAGGAGCTCCTGCTGCCTGTAGCTGTCGACCTTGAGGACCGCGCCGTCGGTCTCGAAGGGGTAATCGGCGCGCGCCGCGTCGAGCTCGTCGACCGTGGCGATGACCTTGGCCTCGTCGACCACGCGCTCGCGGCGGTGCGTGGGAAGTTTGTGCTTCGCCATCCACGCCAGGGTCTCGGACTGCGTCTCGTGCATCCGCGGGCCCTCGACGAGCTGGTAGAACATCACGCGCAGCGGGCGCCTCGCGACCTCCCTCGGGTCGAGCATGCGGACGCTGCCGGCCGCGGCGTTTCGGGCGTTCGCGAAGGCCTCGAGGCCCTGCTCGGCGCGCTCGGCGTTGAGCTTCTCGAGATCCTTGCGCCAGATGAGGACCTCGCCGCGGACGGTCACGCGCTCCTTGTGCGCGATGGAGAGGGGCACGCCGTGGATGGTGCGGACGTTGTCGGTGATGTCCTCGCCGTGGACGCCGTCGCCGCGCGTGCTCGCCTGGAACAGCACGCCCTTCTGGTAGACGACCTCGATGCTCGCGCCGTCGAGCTTGGGCTCGACGACGAAGCGCGGCTTCTGCTTCGCGGGCAGGCCGTCGCGCACCCTCCGAAAGAACGCGGCCAGGTCGTCTTTGCTGTAGGAGTTGTCGAGCGAGAGCATCGGCACGGCGTGCTTGACCTTGCGCACCTCGGTGCGGGCGGCGCCGCCCACGCGCTGCGTCGGCGACGTCGCCGTGACGAGCTCGGGGTGCTTGGCCTCGAGGGCGCGCAGCTCGCGCAGCAGCGCGTCGAACTGGGCGTCGCTGATGACCGGATCGTCGAGGACGTAGTAGCGGTAGTTGTGGGCCTCGATCTCCTGGACGAGCTCGGCGTGGCGCTCGGCGGGAGTGCTCATGCGGAAGAATCTAAGGCTTCGCCTGCGGGAGCGGGAGCGTGACCTTCCCGGCGGCCGAGCCCTTCGTCACGGCGAAGGTCAGCTCGAGGCGTCGCTTGAGCGGGAGGCAAATGGAGTGGGTAGCGACGTCGCAGACGACGAGATCGATGTCGCCCGCGAGCAGGGCTCCCGTGGAGCCGGGCATGATCTCGATCGGGATGTCGAAGCCGCCGGCGACCTGCTTTCCGAGGCCTCGGATGTCGCCGGGCGGCGTGGAGAGGCCGTCGCTCGAGCCCCAGCGCACCGAGAACGGCGCGTCGTCGTTGATGCCCGTCCCCTCGGGCAGCGCCCACGCGACGTGGAGCGTGGACTTGCCGGGCGGCACGGAGAGCTCCGCGGCGTCGAACTTCTCGCGCACCACCGGGTTGGTCGCATCCTGCGCGAGGATGGATGTCCCGGGCGGAGGCGACGTGGCGGATGCGGTCGCGGAGGAGCTCTCGTGACGTCGACCGCAAGCCGCCAGCAAGCCCAGCAGCAGGAGCCACGAACGACTTGCGCGCATGCTCAGGGCGCCGCGGCCTGGCTGGCTGCGTCCTCGAAGAACGCCAGGAGCTCGTGCTTGCGCGCCTGCGCGTCCGCGCGGCCGAGCTCGATGAGCTGGCGACAGAACTCGCCGTCGAACATCAAGTAGCTCGACAGGTCGGCCTCGGTGCCGACGCCCAGGTCGAGCAGCGAGAGGATGCGCTTGGTCATGAACGGGTTGCCCTTGAAGCGGCGCTTGCGCACGTGGACGCTCGCCATGCGGCCGATGTCCTCGCTGGGCCGGAGCGCGACGCAGTGAACGTACCGGTACTCGGGGGCGCCTCGGCGCTGGGCCTGGGTGTTGAGCTTCGCCGTGAAGTCGTCGCCGTAGGTTCGCGTCCCGTCGACGAGCATGTCGTTGACGCGCATGAGCAGGTGCAGGTCGCCGTCGAAGTGGTCGAGCAAGAACGCGTTGAGGAGCTTGCCGAGCAAGAACGCAGCGCCCGGCGCGCGCAGCTTGCCCGGGCCTGCCTCGTTGGCCTGCACGCCCTTGACCTCGCGCGAGCCGCCGATGGCGAAGATGTGCGTGGCGCCGAAGCGGAGCGCGGGGGCGATGGGCGTGTTCTGGCGCAGGCCGCCGTCGAGGTACAGCTCGTCGTCGATGCGCACGGGCGGGAAAATCAGCGGGATCGCCGCGCTCGCGAGCGCGTGGTGCGGGCCGATGTGATCTGCGCGGAAGAGCGTGCGAGGCGGCGGGTGAAGCGGGATCGCCACGTCGGGTGCGGTCTGCATGAAGACGACGGTGCGGCCCGTGGACACCTCCGTCGTCGAGACGGTCAGCGCGCGCAACAGACGCCGCCGCAGCGTACGCGACACGGCGCGCCAGCTGATTTCCTTGGAGATGAGCTCGGCCATGGGCCGCACGTCGAACAGGCCGCTCGTGTCGCTGCTCATGCTCCCGAGCGCGAGCCGCGGCAACCCGACGACCTGGCGGACGCCGAAGCCGAGCACGTGCGAGAGCTCGAGCTCGGTCCAGAGCTGCACGAGCCGCCGCATGCCGAGGACCGGGTCCGAGAGGTGCGCGGTGAGGAAGCACCCGTTGATGGCGCCGACGCTCGTGCCGGAGATGAGATCGATGCGCGGCGGAGAGCCGCGCATGCGCGTCAGGTCTTCGAAGAGGTACGACAGGACGCCGACCTCGTACGCGCCTCGCGCTCCGCCCCCGGAGAGTATGATTGCCACGCGGCGTGGCAGGGCCGAGGACGCATCGGACATTCCGGTCAGTCTCCCTTCTGCAAAGAAATCGACGGTGCGGGGGTGGTGTCGAAGAGCGCGGCGACGATGGGCCGCCTCATGAACAGGCGGCGCAACCGGTCGTCGCGGATGCCGTCGAGCAACGACTGGGCGTGGTCGACGGCGCGCTGATGAGCGAGCGGCGCCTGAGGCGAGCCCGCCCGCTTGAGCGCGTCGGCGCAGAGCACGCGGATCTCGAGCCCGTACTCGCAGCCCTGGAGCGTCTCCACGGCGCCGAGGGCCGTCGTCGCGAGCAGCGTGCCCGCGTGCATCTCGCCGGCGTCGACGCGCGCTTCGGCCTCGACGGCCATGCCGTAGAAGTGGAAGCTCACGAGCGTCTGGTCCTCGGCGGCGCGCCGCGCCTCGAGGGCGTAGCTGATGGCCTTCATCGGCTCGCGCTTCTCGCGCGACAGCACCGCGTTGATGACGCCGTGGTGGGTGCCCGCGTAGGCGTTGTCCGTGACCTCGACGAGCGCTGCGGCGTCGCGCAAGAACACCTCGGCGTCCTCCAGGCGCCCCTCTTCGAGCATGACCTCGGCGCTGACGACGAGCGTGTCCGAGCGGTTGTCCTGATCGCCGTAGCGCTCGTGCGTCTCTCGCGCGCGCTTGAGGTAGGCCTGCGCGCGGGCGACGTCACCGAGCTTCATGTACGCGTTGCCGATGTTCGCCAGCGTGTTCGCGATCTGGAAACGGCCGCCGATGGAGAGGTCGATCTGGATCGATTCGACGGCGAGCGCGATGGCGTCCTCCCAGCGGCCTTGCACGAAGAGCGCGAAGGCCAGCGAATTCTTGGCGCGAGCCTCGGAGCGGCGCGCCCCTGCCTTGCGGAAGACGGCGATGGCCTGGATGTGGGCCTCCATCGCCTCGCGCACGCGACCCACGCGGCGCAGCAACACCCCGCGCGACCGGAGGACGTCGGCCCGCAGGCGCGCCGGGAGGTTGGGGTTGAGCGCCGGGTTGCACGTCGAGAGCGCGCGGTCGCAAGCGGCCAGCGCGCCCTGCACGTCGCCGAGCTCGCGTAGAAGCTCGCTGACGAGCGCCTCCGCCTCGACCTCGAGCTGCGTCATCGCGGAGCCGTGCGCGATCTCCGCGGCGAGCTTGGCGACCGGCAGGCCGCTCGCGAGCCGTCCCTCGTCGAAGAAGAACCGCGCCGAACGGAGCAGCGCCGTGCACGTCGCCCGCGGCGTCCCGGCCTTGCGGGCCACGCGCCGGACGGCCTCGAGGTGCGCGATGCGGTCGCGCCGCCGGCCGAGCATGCGGTACAGCGTCTCGAGCTCGGTGTGCAGGGCGAGC
>DATIQP010000010.1:0-2081 GCA_035470765.1 Polyangiaceae bacterium
CTCGAAATCGGAAAGCTGACCGCCGAGGATGCGGAGCGATTCGCGTCGATGTTCCGCCCTGCGTGGGAGCTCGATGACGCCCCCTTCGCCGCCGGGACGAAGCTCAGCTCCGACGACATGGACTCCCTCGCCGCCGGAGCGGGCATCGCCCCCGAGGTGAAGGGCAGCGTGGCCGCGCAGGCCAAGGTCGCAGTCGAGCTCGACGTCGAGCCCGACGCCACGCCCGCTGCTGCTCCTGCGGTGGCCCAGGCGAAGCCCGAGCCACCCCCCGCGCCCGCGCGCGCCAAGGCTCCGTACACGCCCCCGCGCGCTCCGCCCGCCCCCATTCGGATGGCCGGCGACTCGGGCGAGTACGCGCCGGCCAAGAAGTCCAACACGGGCATCATCCTGGCCGTCGTCGGTGTGCTGGCCGTCGGTGGAGCGATCTTCGGCGTCCGCGCCGCGATGAGTGGCACCAAGACCGAAGCGCCGGTCGTGCCCACCACCACGGCGACCCACGAGGAGGCGCGCATTCCACCGCCCCCGCCCGAGACGGCGAACACCGCCAGCAACGACACCAAGCCTGCTCCCGCGCACGAGGCGCCGACGCCGGCGGTCGCACAGACCTCCAAGCCCGTCGAGACGTCGAAGCCCGCGGAGACACTCAATCCGTTCGCCGAAGCTCACGCCGCCCCGCCCGCGCACACCACGGCGCCCGCCGCGGCGACGCACCCGGCTGCGCCTCCGCCCCACCATGCGACCGCGGGTGGTGGTACTGGCAGTAAGCCGCACGGCAGTGGTATCGTCCGCGACAATCCGTTCTGAGCCAGGTAGCATCCGGCTCAACGTTTTCGGTCCGAGCTCTCGCTTCGCCGGGCGCGCGGACCGGGCTTTTCACGTCGCACGCCCAGCGGGGGATTGGGCTCGGCGCGCCTCGTAATCGCGTAGGAGACGACCTTTGCCATGAACGCTCGACCGATTGCTTTCGCTTTTTTGCTTGGCCTCGCTCCCGCCGTCGTTCCGGCAGTCGCCCACGCGCAAGCGTCGCAATCGGACGATGCGCTCACCAAGGCCGCGCGCGCCCGCTTCCAGGAGGGCGTCGAGTACTTCGACAAGGGTAACTACGAGGCGGCGCGCGCCGCGTTCACGCAGGCCTACGCGCTTCGGCAACACCCCGCCGTGCTCTTGAACCTCGCGCAGAGCTGCCTCAAGTCGGGCCACTACCTCGAGGCTGCCAAGGACTTCCAGAAGTACCTCGCGGATCCCCAGGGCGAGAAGAAGGCGGACGCACAGAAGGGCCTCGCCGACTCTCGCGCCAAGCTCGGACGGCTCGACGTGAACGCGCCGCCCGGCAGCGAGGTCACCATCGACGACACCAAGGTCGGAAACGCGCCGCTCAACGAGGCGGCCGACGTCGAGGCGGGCAATCACACCGTCCGTGTTCGCTTGCCGGACGGCACCTCCAGCGAGCAGAAGATCACGGTGAACGCCGGGCAGATCCTGCCGGTGAAGTTCGGCGCTGCGGCGGCCACCGTCGTGACCCCTCCTCCGGGCGGCGGCGGCACCGGCGCAGAGACCCCGCCTCCGGGCGGCGGCACCGTCACACCTCCGCCCGGCGGCGGCGCAACACCCCCGCCCGGCGGCGGCGCTCCCCCGCCCGGCGGCGAGCCTGAGCACCCCGGTCCGAGCCCGTCGCGCCCGCTGTTCCTGCCGCTGCTCATCACCGGCAGCGTGCTGACCGTCGGCGGCTTCGTCCTCGCGGGCATCTTTGCCGGCCTCAAGGGCTCGGCGAACAACAACTACGTCTCGGTCGAGCAGCAAATCAAAGATGCTGCCCAGAAGGCCGGCATGTCTTCGCAGGGCATCTGCAACAACCCGCCCTCCGGCTTCAAGGCCGCGTGCCAGACCCTCCAGGACAACGCGAACGCCGTCAACCAGGACGCGACCGTCGCCAACGTCGGCCTCGCCATCGGCATCGTCGGCGTCGCCACGATCGCGGGCAGCGTCGTCTACTACGTCGTCGCCGGCAAATCCCACAAGACCGCGTCGACGTTCATCACGCCCTGGGTCGCGCCGCAGACCGCCGGCCTGAGCTTCGGCGG
>DATIQP010000011.1:0-3258 GCA_035470765.1 Polyangiaceae bacterium
CGCATGATTGCCGTCGGCCTCGGCGGCGGGCGCCTGCTCGTCGTCAGCCCCGCGGAGCCGCTCGACGAGGCGATGTTCCAGGCGCTCGAGCGGCACGGCAAGCCGCGCTGGCTGCTCGCGCCCAACCACTTCCACAACGCGGGGCTCGCGCCGTGGAAGCGGCGCTATCCGGACGCCCGCGTGGCCGCGCACCCGCGCGCCCGCCCGCGCCTGATGAAGAAATTCCCCGAGCTCGGCACCATCGAGGATCTGGACGCGCTGCGCGCCGAGCTACCGGAGGGCGTCCGCCTCTTCGGGCCGCCCATGGCCAAGCAGGGAGAGACGTTCGTCTCCGCGAAGACCAAGCGCGGCACCGCCTGGATCGTGTGCGACGCCATCGTGAACGACCGCAAGTACCCGTGGTGGATGGGGCTGTTCGGGTTCCGCCCCGGGCTCATGACGAACCCCTTCTTCAAGCGTCTCTTCCTCGAGAACAAGGCCGGCTACAAGCGGTGGCTCCTCGAGGAGCTCTCGAAGGATCCGCCGAGCTTGCTCGTCCCTTGCCACGGCCAGGTCGCGCGCGGTCCGGATCTCGCCGATCAGCTCCGTCGGATCACCAACGAGGCCTGACGTCGCGCGGTCATTCGCCGAGGACCAGCACCATGGGCGCGATCTCGCCGCAGCCGCCGCGCCGCTGTTCGCTGCCGATGTCGCAGCGGCGGATGCGTACCTCGGCTCGCTCGCCGGCCTTGCCCTGCAGCCCGAGCGCCGCGAGCGGGATCTCCATCTCGACGACCCACTCCTCGTCCATGTCGCCGGGCACGTCGATCGTCCCGTCGGCGTCGCATCCGAGCTTCGCGTCGCTCTGCCACGCGTAGTCGATCCGCTCGCCGTCCCGGCGCTCGCCGTCGGCGAGGATGCACGTCGGGCCGACGTCGAAGACGTGCTCGACCCCGTCGGTCTCGATGACGAGGTGGAATGCGTCCCCCTGCCAGACCGGCCCGTCCGCGGGGACCCGCGCGGCCACGATGTCCTCGTCCGACGCGTACAGTCCGACTCGCAGGGCTCCTTGGGTCCACGCGAAGCGCGCGTCGGAGTAGGGTGTCGCCTCCTTGCCCTCGCCGGTCAAGAACGACCCCGTGCGTGCGCTCGCGCGCCAGCTCGCCTCGTCCAGCTCCCCGTCGAGGCGAAGCACGTCGGCGGCGTGCGGGACGCGCAGCTCCCGCGGGGCGACCGCCTTCGAAGCTGGCGCACCGACCGGCGGCGTGGCCGGCGAGTGGCGGAGCGCGAGCGGCGCCGCGACCGCCCCCACCACGACGAAGATCCCGATCCCCAGTGCGAGGGTCTCGCCAGGATCGCGTTCGTCCTTCAAGGCGCCGGCGTCCCGTTCGGGTAGACGGCGAAGCGGAAGCTGGTGTCGGCGGTCACGCTCGCGTAGTCGTACGCGTCGACCTGGACCGCGCCGTCGCTGCGCTGCGTGACGAGGCCGAAGCCGTAGTTGCCGCTCGCGAGCGGGGCGCCGCCGTTGCCGAAGAGCACTTCCTTCGTGCTCGGGTGGCTGTAGGTGTGGGCGTGGCCGACGATCAAGAGCGTGTAGGGATACTGCGTGATGATCTGGTTGCTCGGGGTCACGCCGGGCGCGGTGTTGGCCGTCGACGACTCGTGCCGGATGACGAACGTGTAGGTCGTGGTTTGAGCCATCGTCGACGAGAGCCAGCTTGCCTGCGTGCTGCTCCACGCGTTGGCGGCGACGAAGACGAACTTGGCCGTCCACGCGTTCGTCGGCGACGCGACGTTGATCGAGTAGTACGGGTTCGTCTTCGAGATCGGACCGAGCATGTCGCCCATGAACGCGGAGTAGTTGCTCGTGACCCCGTCGAGGCTGCCGGGGCCGCAGTTCGACGCCGTCGCCCCCGTGCACTCGTGGTTGCCCATGGCGGGGAAGTCCATGCCCCCATAGTTCTTGCGAGCCGCGAGATAGAGGCTCAGCTGCGGGCCCGCTTGCGAGCCGCTGGTCGACGCGAACATGTAGTCGCCGGTGGTGACGACGAAGGGCGGCGCCGGCTTGAGCGAGTTCACGTCCGAGAAGATCCGACCGATGACCGCGGACGGATAGGCCGAGGTGTCGTCGATGACCGCGGGCCGCGTGTCGCCGATGATGGCGAAGTACAGCGTCGACTCCGTTCCTCCGCTCGCGCCGATCGTGCCGCTCACGCCCGCGTCCAGCGTCTGGACGTTGGTCGGGGCGCCGCCGTCGGCGCTCCCTCCGCAGCTCGTCGGCGGCGACTGGCACTTGAGCGTCTGGGTGTTGCACCACCAGCCGCCGTAGCAACCGTTGGGCTGGCACGTCTGGCTGCTGCTGGAGCACGAGGAGCATCCGGCGCTCGTCGTCGGAGACGCGAGCCCAGGGCACGTGTTGCTGGTTGGCGGAGGCGGCGCTCCTCCGTCGCTGCTCGGCTGTTGTTGGGGCGGCTGCGGCGGAGCACCGCACGCGTCGTTGTTGGGCACGCACACCTTGGCCTGATCGCCGGCGACCGTCGCGACCACCTCGCAGGTGTGGCTGGAATCGCACTCGTTGCCGTTCGGGCACGGCTTGGCGCAGTACGAGTCGCCGCCGATCTGCGCGCAGACGCTTCCCCCGGAGCAGTCCGAGTCGATCACGCAAGGAGGGCAGGTCTGAGGATTGGGCGGAGGCGACGCAGCGTCCGAGGTGGCCGGCGGCGTGCCGCTGTCCCAGCTACTTCCGTCTGCGGCGCACGCGGCCATGGCCGCCGCGCAGGCGAAGACGACGATGACCCCCACGAGCCCGTTGCGAAGCGTGTGTTGCATCACCCGACCAATGTGTCGGGTCCAGAGCCTGGATCGAGGAAAACGCCGCAAGCTCGCGACGCTCCAGGTCGGACGAAAAGTTCCAGTCGCGGAGTGATTCCAGAGGGCTTTTCCGCCTCGCCCGCGCGCCGCGTCGGGAGAAAACGCCGCTGCGACGGTGACGGGCCGGCAACAAGTCGCGACGGGTCGAACTTTCTCTGATCGTCTCGTACGTCCGCGCACATTGGGGAGCCATGAAGCCGACCATCCTCATGCTGGGGTGCATTGCGCTCGGCGGTTGCGCCGTCGCCGCGCGCGGCGCCGATGGGACCTTCGGCGATGGAGGGGCGGGCAACCCCGCTCTGGGCGGAGGGAGCTCGTCCTCGTCCGACTCGCCCGTCATCTACGCCCACTCCGACAGCGAGCTGTACACCTTCGATCCGAGCAGCAAGACGATCACCGACGTCGGCG
>DATIQP010000012.1:0-10274 GCA_035470765.1 Polyangiaceae bacterium
CATCACCTCGCGCCGGAGGAACTTGAGCGCGACGCGCTCGTCGAGCTGGAGGTGCATCGCCTCCGCGACGATGCCCATCCCGCCCTCGCCGATCACCCGCTCGATGCGGAACTTGCCCGCGAGCACCTGTCCCGGAACGACCGGGGGCGCCTCCGGAAACTGCGGCGGGCCCGGCGAGCTCAACGGCGCCCTCTTAGATCTCGCGGGACAAACCTCCCCATTCCGAGAACGAAGCTAGCACAAGAGTCGCGCCCCATCGGCTCTTTCGCCGGGCGACCGGCGGGCGCGCCTGCGCCATCTTTGCGTTTCATTCCTCCTGGAAATGCGGCCGCTACCGACGTTCGTCGAGGACGTCCGCCGTGGCCTTCGGGGGCGGGGGCGCGGCGGTTTCGGTCGGAGGGGGAGGCGGCGGCGCAGCGCTGGGCTGGGCGCTCGGCGGGGTGGCGCTGATCACGCCGGGGTGGTGGGCGACGCCAGGCAACGGGCGCGACGAGGCGTACGACTGGGGGGTCGGCGTGCCTGCCCTGGCGTTCGCCGCCTCGATTGGCGGCGGTGGGTCCGAACCGGCGAACGCGGTGACCGGCGGTGTGGCCCGGATCGCCGCCGCGGGGACGGGATGAACCTCGGGGCTCTCGGGGCTCTCGGGGCTCGCGGGGCTCGTGACGCTCGACGGCTGCAACTTGGGTGACCGCAGGGCAAAGAACAAGACGACGCCGGCCACGAGCACCACGCCGCCGGCGCCGAGGATCCGCCTGCGTCGTTTCCTGCCCTTGGTCTCTTCGAAGATCGCCGGGCCGCCAATCAGCGTAGGGTCGTCGATCTGCGGATGCGACGCGGCCGGCGGTCGCATCGTTTCGGACGTCGCTATCGACGGTTCGAACGTGGGCAGGGGCGGCATGCCGAAGCCCATCGGTGTCGTCGAGTCGCGCACGGTCGACGGGGGCGGAGGGATGTCCGAGGAAGGTAGCCTGAAGCTGGGATCGGTGATGAGCCCGGCGGCCTTGGTGATCGACATGATGCGCTCCGCCGACACGCGCGAACGCTTCGGTGCGTAGGCGAGCAGCGCCACCGCCAGCTCGGCGACGTTCTGGTAGCGGCGGCTCCTGTCCTTCTCGAGGCAGCGGTCGACGATCTCCTCGAGGCCCTTCGGGGCGTCCGGCCGGAACGCGCGCAAGCTCCGGTGCGGCGCCTCGAGGATGTCGGCGACGAGCTCGGTGAACTCGTTGGCCTCGTCGAAGATGGTCGTCCCGGTGAGCAGCTCGAAGAGCACGACGCCGAGCGACCAGACGTCGGCGCGGTGGTCGACGGTCCGCGTCGAGCGGAGCTGCTCGGGTGACATGTAGAACGGCGAGCCCATGATGCCCGAGGTGTTGTGGGAGGACAGATCCACCGAGCTCGGCCCGACGAGCACCGCCTTCGAGATGCCGAAGTCGAGCACCTTGATCGTCCTCCAGCCGTCCGAGCGCCGGGATACGAAGAGGTTCTCGGGCTTGAGATCGCGGTGCACGATGCCGCGCGCATGAGCCTCCCCCACGCCCTCGCACGCCTGGATCGTGAACTCGACGGCGTCGGAGATGGACAGCGGCCCGTTCTCGGCGACGACGTGCCCGAGGTCGTGACCCTCGAGGTACTCCATCACCATGTAGGGGATGCCGTCCTCGGTGTGGCCGACGTCCATCACACGCGCGACGTGCTCGCTCTTGAGCTTCACCGCCGCCCGCGCCTCGCGGTCGAAGCGCGCCACGACGTCCGGCATGCTCATCACCTCGCGCCGGAGGAACTTGAGCGCGACGCGCTCGTCGAGCTGGAGGTGCATCGCCTCCGCGACGATGCCCATCCCGCCCTCGCCGATCACCCGCTCGATGCGGAACTTGCCCGCGAGCACCTGCCCCGGAACGACCGGCGGTGCATCGGTATGTTGCTGCGAGTCCGACGAGCTCACCGACGCACTACCCCCATCGTTGGTAGGTTCCACACTACCATAGCCGAGCCGGGTGATCGGCCCTTTCGCTTGGCGCACGCCGCGAGCCGCACTAAAAGGACAGTGTGGGAGAAGATGAGCGCCGGGTCCCCGAGGGGCGCCTCTCCCGGCTCGCTCGTCTGGCGGCTGCCGGGGCGAGGAGCGGGGCCGGCTTCGTCCTCTCGCGAAGCGGCGATCGCGCGGCGCGCAGCGCGGCCGAGACGCTGGGAAACCTGCGCGGGCTCGCGGCCAAGGTCGGCCAGATGGCGAGCTACGTGGACGGCGTCGTGCCCGAGGCGCACCGCGAGGCCTACGAGGTCGCGATGGGTCGGCTCCGCGCCGCCGCTCCCACCTCCAAGCCCGAGGAGATTCGTTCGTTGATCGAGGAGGAGCTCGGCGCTCCGCTCGACCAGCTCTTCTCCGAGTGGGAGGACAAGCCGCTCGCAAGCGCCTCGATCGGCCAGGTCCACCGCGCGAGGGTGCGCGGCAGCGAGGTCGAGGTCGCGGTCAAGGTGCAGCACCCCGGCATCACCAAGGCGCTCGAGGCCGATCTCGCCAACGCGGGCATCGTC
The DNA here is from genome assembly GCA_035470765.1 of Polyangiaceae bacterium. Lineage (GTDB taxonomy): Bacteria > Myxococcota_A > Polyangia > Polyangiales > Polyangiaceae > DASXHD01. The sequence continues at coordinate 2,533 of DATIQP010000012.1, forward strand.
GAGCAGATGGCGGGCGCGTTCGGCGCGCGGCGATTCAACTCCAAGGCCATGCTCGGCATCGTCCGCCAGCGCTTTCGAGAAGAGCTCGACTACCGCCTCGAGGCCGAGCGGCTGCGCTACTTCCGCGACCTCCACGCTCACGACGACCGCATCCACGTCCCCGCCGTGATCGACGAGCGCAGCAGCGGGCGAGTGCTCTCCACCGAGCTCGTGCGCGGCGACGACTTCGAGCGCGCGTGCCAGGCCGACGAGGCGCAAAGGCAGGAGCACGCGCGCACGCTCTGGCGCTTCGTCTTCCGCGGCAACCTCCGCGGCGGCATGTTCAACGCCGACCCGCACCCGGGCAACTACATCTTCCACGAGCAGGGGCGCATCAGCTTCCTCGACTTCGGCTGCGTCCAGCCCTTCACCGAGCACCACCGCAACAACGCCCGCGCGATGCACCGCGCCGCCATCGAGAAGGACGAGGCCGCCTTCCGCGTCGCGGCGCGCGCGATGGTCGGCACCCGGCCCGGCCCCTTCGAGGACCTCTTGCTCGGCTACGTGCGCGGCACGTTCGAGACGCTGTGGAACCGCCCGTACCGCATCACGCGCTCGTTCGCTGCGAGCCTGGTCGATGGCTTCAAGGAGGCGGGCCAGCTCGCTCGCAAGCTCCCGGACGCGGAGATCACTCCCATCTCGGAAGATCTGTTCTTCATCAACCGCCTGCAGTTCGGCTTCTACTCTGTGCTCGCGCGGCTCGACGTCGAAGTGGACTACGCCGCCGAGGAGCTGAGCTTCTGGGGCGAGTTCTAGGGGTGGGGCAAAACTGATGGATCCCATGAGATCCAATTGGTTACATTCTGAGTCCATGTAGGACTTGGTGCGGCAACGTAAGCCAATATCTTTCGCCCACTTGGGCGATTGACGATTCTCACACCTACCTGGGCATACATGTTGTATATGCGCGGCCATGCTCCGACCCCGCCATACTCTTCTCGCGACATTGTTCCTCGTCGGTGTTGGCCTTCTGGCCTGCGCGGCTGACCCGACCCAGCCCGCGCCCCCTCCCCCGGCCGACACGGCCGACGCGGCTCCCCCGCCCCCGCCGGCCCAGACCGCCGACGCCGTGGCGCCGCCGTGGTGCCCCGACGCGACCGGCATCTACACCGCGCAGAAGGTCCCGGGGGACGTCCTCTTCTTGATGGACCGCTCGGGCAGCATGCAGATCAAGCTCTCCAACGGCGACACGCGCTGGGCCGACACCAAGACCGGCCTCTTCAACCTGCTCAAGGCGCTGCCGACGACGACGCGCGCCGGCGCGATGATGTTCCCTCAGGGCGACGCGCCCATCAGCTGCTGCTGGATCTCGAGCACGCTCAACGACGTGACCTGCTCCTGCGCGACCGGCGAGCTGCCAGGCATCGGCGTGCGGTGTGACGCGTCGAACTACGCGGTCCCCGTTCCGGTCGCGGACATCTCGCCGCAGCAGGTGAGCGACATCGAGGCCTACATCTCGAGCTCCGACGCCGACTTCTACTGGGGCACGCCGCTCGCGGCCGCGCTCACCGCGGCGATCGATCGCCAGCAGGCCTCCAAGCTCGACGGCACCAAATCCGTCGTCCTCCTGACGGACGGCTACCCGACGTCGTGCGACTCGTCGACCGACCCCACCGCGAACGACATCCAGCACGTCGTCGACGCGGCGGCGGCCGGCGCGCAGGCCGGCGTGCGAACCTTCGTCCTCGGCGTCATCGACGGCACCAAGGGCGCCCGCGCGAGCTACCTCTCGCCGATCGCGGAGGCCGGCGGGACGGCCCGGACGCCGAGCTGTGGCACCACCGACGACTGCTTCTACGCGCTCAACAACGCGACCTTCACGCAGGATCTCCAGGCGGCGTTCGACCAGATCCAGCTCCAGGCGTTCGACTGCTCCTTCGACCTGCCCCAGCCCCAGGGCGGCGCGCCGGATCTCTCGAAGATCAACGTGGAGCTGCAGACGCAGCAGGGCACGCAGCAGGTGATGCGCTACACCACCCACCAGAATGGCTGGGACTACCTGCCGAACCAGAAGCACCTGCAGCTTTACGGAAACGCGTGCACCACGCTCAAGGCCGACGTGAAAAACCAGGTGGACGTCGTCGTCGGCTGCACGACCCAAGGGCACTGAGCCACCGAGATTGAGGCGCCGAGAAAATCGGCGAGCCCAGTTGCGAAGCTCCGGCCCAGCGACTATTGTTGGTCCTGTCACAGTTCCGAGCACCCACCGCTCTCGGTCCACGAGGTTGTTGAGGTCGCGCTGAATCGGCGACAAGGATGCGGCGAGCTCGCCGTAGCCGACCTCCAATTCTCGGCTCGATTGGATGGCAGGCAGATGGAATTGCCCCCGAGCCGTGATTTGGTTCGACCGATGTCATCTCGTCTGTATGTGGGAAATCTCTCGTTTCATTCCACCAGCGAATCCGTCCGTGAGGCGTTCGCGCAGCACGGCGAAGTCACCGACGTTCACGTGGTGATGGATCGCCAGACCGGCCAATCGCGCGGTTTCGCCTTCGTGACGATGGGCGACGACGCCCAGGCCGCGAAGGCGATCCAGGCGATGAACGGCGCGATGTTCGACGGGCGCCCCCTCCGCGTCAACGAAGCGGAAGAGCGTCCGCAGCGTTCGGGCGGTGGTGGCGGCGGCGGCGGTGGTGGCGGCGGTGGTCGCGACCGGGGCGGCCGGGGCGGGGATCGCCGCGGCGGCGGCGGTGGCGGCCGCTGGTAACGGAAGCGTGAATCCGTCACTGCAGAAGCGACAAAAAGAACGCGAGCGTCAGGAGCGGCAGCGCGCGAAGGCGGAGCGGCGCAAGCAGCGCCGTGACGACAAAGGCGCGCAGCCCCCTGCCGCGAGCGGCGAAGATCCGGATCTCGCCGGCATCGTCCCTGGTCCTCAACCCCCGCTGGAAGAATGACGGTGCAGATGAACGTCCGGAGAAAGAACACGGAGGCGGCGGAGCGTTTCGCGGAACGCCGCCGCCGAGAAGAAGCCGCCCCGCGCCTGCGCGAGCGTGTGCCCGAGCTCACCGCCCTCCGGCTGGAGGTCGAGGAGCTGACCGACTCGATCGCGTGCTCCAAGCACGTCCGCCACATCGTGGTCGAGCGCGCCCCGGCGCTCTTCGTCCTGCCGTGCGGCGACCCGTCCTGCAAGGGCGGCGGCTACGAGATCACCGACTCCGTGATGCACGGGCTGCGATCGCACGCCGAGCGCTTCGAGGCCGACGACCGATGCCTGGGCTCCACCGGCAACGCGTCGTGCCGGCGCTCTGTCCACGTGATCGCCCTCGCGACCTACTCGAAGTAGCGCTGGCCGCCCTTCAAGGGCCGACGTCCTTCGAGGCGCCGCCCTGGCCCGCGCTCTGCGCGCCGCTGCTCGAGCCGCCGATCCCGGCGGGCCCGCGCGTGAAGGCGACTTGACCCAGCGTCGGCGAGACGCCGTCGACCCAGATGCCGACGCTCGGCCCGCCGCCGCCGCCGCCGCCGGCTCCGCCGCGCCCTCCCGCGCGGCCGTCGCCGCCCTTGCCGCTCGTGCCGATCTCGCTCGAGCCGTTGCTGTTCTTGGGACCGCCGCTCGCGCCGGGCCCGCCGGTGCCGCCGGTGCCGCCCGCGCCGCCCGCGCCGCCGCCGAGGGTAATCAGCTGCGCGCTCACGATGCTGAGCGGGCTGCGAATGGCCACGATCGCGATGGAGGCGCCGCCTCCCTTTCCGCCCCCGCCCTTTCCGCCGCCGCATCCGCCCGCGCCGCCGCCGCCGCCGCCGTTGCCCGCGCCGTCCACGCAGAGCGTGCCGGTCTGCCCCCCCGAACCACCGCCGCCGCCGCCCCCTGCGCCGTCGGTCCCGTCGCTCCCGTCGGAGCCGTCGGCCGGGACGTAGGCGAAGGACTGGGTGTCGAACGTGCCGCTGGCCTTGCCGCCCTGTCCATCCGAGCCACCGGCGCCGTCGTTCGGCGCGGTGTCGCCGTCGCTGCCGTCGGCGCCGGTGCAGCCGCTGGTCACGCCTCCCGCGCCGCCCGTGATCCCCGCGGGGCTCGTGCCGCCCTGACCGCCGGTGAACGAGGAATTCGAGCCGCCCTTGCCGCCGATGGCGCCGTTCGCGTCCGGGCACGCGGTGTTCTGGCCGGGGTTGCCGCCGAGGCCGGGGGCGTTCTGGTTGTCCACGGCGCCGTTGCCGCCGATCTCGCCCGCGATGCCGGAGTTGCCCGTCGCGCCGTCGGCGCCGGACGGGCCCGCCGCGCCCTTGCCGGCCTGCAGCACCGTCGTGTCGTCGAGGGTGAAGGCGACGTCGTCGACCGCCACGAGCGCGACGGAGCTCTCACTCGGCTGCTGGCCGTCGGCGGCGTTGACCGTGATGCGACCGAGCTGCGTCGCCAGCTTGAAGCCTCGCGCCATCATCGCGACGCTGGCGCCCGCGACCGTCGTCGGCTTGGTCGTTCGCGCCCAGGTCGCGGAATCATAGCCGCCAAAGACGCCGACTCCATCGACGAGGGTCAGCGTCGTGGGCTCGCTGTAGTCGCCCGAGCCCATCAGGATCTGGGTCTTGCTCGGCGTCTTCTTCGCCAGCGCGAGCGCCGCGGAGAGCGTCCGCAAGGGCTGCTCCTTCGTGCCCGGGTTGAGATCGTTGCCCGCGGTGGCGACGAAGATGGCGGCGCCGACGTTGCCGTCGATGCCGTCGCAGTTGGTGTCCTGAGCCTCCGAGTCGGGCAAATCGTCGGTGAAGCACTTCTGGTTGCCCATCGCACAAGCGAGAAGCGCGACCGAGGCTGCCCCCGACGCAAACAGGTAAGAGAGGAGCTTGCCAGCCATGATGGAAGGATTTCAGAGCCATGGCGAGCCGGCAAGCCATTCCGTCGTGCTACCGTGCGCGCCGTGCGTTTCATCGACAGCTGTAAGCTGAAGATCGTGGCGGGGAGCGGCGGCAACGGCTGCGTCGCCTTCCGGCGGGAGAAGTACCAGCCCCACGGCGGGCCGTCGGGGGGCGACGGCGGCAAGGGCGGCAACGTGGTCTTCGTCGGCAATCCCGGGATGTCCACGCTGCTCGACGTCAGCTACAAGCACACGCTCCAGGCCGAGAGCGGCGAGCCGGGGCGCGGCAAGGACCAGTACGGCGCGGCCGGCGACGATCTCGTCGTGCGCGTGCCGCTCGGGACGCAGGTCTTCGACGCGGAGAGCGGCAAGCTCCTGTACGACGTCGTCGACGCCGACACGCCGGTGATCGTCGCGCGCGGAGGCACCGGAGGGCGCGGCAACATCCACTTCGCCACGTCGTTCGACCGCGCGCCGCGCCGCGCCGAGCCCGGCGAGCCCGGCGAAGAGCTCGTCGTGCGCCTCGAGCTCAAGGTGATGGCGGACGTGGGGCTGCTCGGCTTTCCGAACGTGGGCAAGAGCACGTTCATCCGGGCCGTGTCGCGCGCGCGGCCGAAGGTTGCCGACTACCCGTTCACGACGCTCACGCCGCACCTCGGTGTGGTGTCGGTGGGCGAGGACGCGAGCTTCGTCCTGGCCGACATCCCGGGCCTCATCCCCGGGGCGGCCGAGGGCGCCGGCCTCGGCATCCAGTTCCTCAAGCACGTCGAGCGCACGCGCGCGCTGCTGCACCTCGTCACGCTGGACCCCGGCGAGGGCCGCGAGCCGCTCGCCGACTACCTCGCGCTCCGCAAGGAGCTCGCTCGCTTCGACAAGACCCTGGCCAAGCGCCCCGAGGTCGTGGCCCTCTCGAAGGCCGACCTGACGGACGTGCGCGAGGCGTACCCGAAGCTGAAGAGGGCGTTCGCGAAGAAGAAGATCGCGCTTCACCTCGTCTCGGCGGCGACGGGCGAGGGCGTGCGCGAGATCATGATCGAGCTCTGGAAGGCGGTGGCGGCGGCTCGCGAGGAGGCGCGACCATCGCGGCGATCGCCGCGGAGCGTGTAGTGAGCGACAAGACCGAAGAGCCGACGCCAAAGCGGCTCCGGAAGGCGCGCGAGGAGGGCGACAGCGGCGTCAGCGCGCAGGCCGCCCAGGCGGTGGCGTTCCTCGTGGCGGTCGCGCTCGCGCCGGTGGCGATCTCCTCGCTCGCCGCGCGCTCCACGGACATGCTGCGCGCGGCGCTCGCCCGCGCGTCGGACGCAACTCCGACCGCGCCCGATCCGACGGGGATCGCGGGGCCCATCGTCATGCTCGTCGTCCCGATGCTCCTCGCCGCAGCCGCCGCCAGCGCCGCCGTGCAGTTCGTGCAGACCGGCGGCTTCGTCGCCAGCAAGAAGCTCACGCCCAAGCTCGAAAAGCTCAACCCTCTGCCGGGTCTCAAGCAGCTCGTCTCGCCGGTACGGCTCTTCGCCGTCGCGCGGGCGCTGCTCGCGGCCTCGGTCGTGTCGTACCTCGCGTACCGGGGCCTGCGCGACCACGCCGCGGACATCGCCCGCGTGACCGGCCAGCTCCGCTTCGTCGGCCTGCTCGCCGGCGAGGTCGCTCACGGCGCGGGTCGCGACGCGGCGCTCTTCGGCCTCGCGGTGGGCGGCCTCGACCTGCTCGTGACGCGCCGGTCGTGGATGAAGCGCTTGCGCATGAGCAAGGACGAGGTCAAGCGAGAGCACAAGGAGAGCGAAGGCGATCCCCAGCTCAAGGCCGCACGAGAGCGCGCGCACCACGAGATGCTCGCTGCCGCCACGGTCAACAACGTGAAAGGCGCCACGGTGGTCGTCGTGAATCCAACTCACATCGCGTGCGCGCTGCGCTACGAAGAAGAAGAAGGCGACGAGGCGCCGCTGGTGCTCGCGGTCGGCGAGGGCGACCTCGCGAAGCGGATCGTGGAAGCGGCGCACGCGTACGGAATCCCGGTGCTGCGCGACGTGCCGCTGGCGCGGGCGCTGGTGGAGCTGGCCCCGGGGGACCGGATCCCGGAGGAGCTCTACGAAGCGGTGGCGGAAATCCTGCGGGAGGCGTGGGCCGAGCCGCGGTGAGTCATCGCCCACCCCGGATCTTGCCGGGCGCCGTTTGCTGCGCCGAGAGATCGAGCGCGCGCCGGTAGGCGGCCATCACGGCCGCGATCGTGCGGTCCTTGTCCGGTGGCGCCGGGTCGACCGCCCAGCTCTCGAGCTGCTTGCAGAGCATTTCGAGCTCGGCGCGGAGCTCCGTGGCTTCGAGGCTTCGAACATCGCGAATCTTCTGGAGGGCATCTCGGCAGAAGTTCAGAAAAACCGGCCTGTTCGAGGTGAGATCACCCATGAGGATGCACCGGTAGACCGCATCGCCGCCGCCCGGAGGCCGATGCAATCTGCCACGCTGGACCCAGGCGCCACACCGCGCCGTCAGCCTTGGTGAGCTTCGCGCCGCGTGATCTCGCGCAGCGTCTGGCCGACGTTCGCCGCGTCCTCGTGTTGCGCGATGTCCGAGAGGCTCACCACGCCGACGGGCTGGCCTTGGTCGTCGATGCACACGATCCGCGATTTTCGCCTTTGGCGCATCAAGCTCTCCGCGCGGGTGATGTCGTCCGACGGCTTGCACGAGACCACGTCGGACGTCATGTGCTGGCGGATCGGCGCCGTCAGCGAGCCGTTGCCCGCCGCGAGACGCACGACGAGGTCCCGATCGGTGAGCGTGCCCACCACCTTGCCCTGGCTGTTGGTCACGGGGATGAACCCGACATCATAGTCCCGCATGAGCCTCGCCGCGTCCAGCGCGCTGCTCGTCTCCGCCAGCGTGTACAGCTTCTTGCTCATGATGCTCTCACATCGCATGTCGGCCTCC
>DATIQP010000013.1:0-17894 GCA_035470765.1 Polyangiaceae bacterium
GCGACGACGTGCTCGAAGTACGCGGCGTCGTCGCAGACCGCGACGGCGTGGACGCGCTTGGCGACGCCATGGACGCCGCAGCCGAGCGCGACGCCGGCGGCCGTACCCCCGGAGCCGCACGCGTGGACGACCGCGTCGAACGGACCTCCGCCGGCGAGGCCGAGATCCATCTGCTCGCGGACCTCGCGCATCGCCTCCACGTAGCCGAAGGCGCCGAGCCCGTTGGAGCCGCCCTCGGGGATGACGTAGGCGCGCTGGCCGGCGCTCGCGAGCTCGCCCGATACTTGCAACATGCACGCAGTGCGGCGCGCGTACTGCTCGGGCGTGATGGTGCGGATGTGCGCGCCCACGAGGCGGTCGAGCAGGACGTTGCCCGTCCGAGGAAGCGTGGCCGCGTCCGCGTCACGCTCCGGGCCGCTCGCCGGGCCCTGCGTGCGGAGCAGCAGCGTGCAGCCGAGGCCGAGCCGCGCGGCGAGGATGGCCGTCGCTCGAGCGTGGTTGGACTGGATGCCGCCGCACGTGACGACGTGGGTGGCTCCGGTCGCGAGGGCCTCGGCGAGCAAGAACTCGAGCTTGCGGACCTTGTTGCCGGCCTCGGCTCCGCCGGTGCAGTCGTCGCGCTTCAGCCAGAGCTCGACGCCCAGCAGACTCGACAGCTTCTCGTCGTGGACGAGGGGCGTGGGCAGGTGACAGAAGCGAAGGCGCGCCGGTCCGCGAGCGGAGCCGGAGGACGGGCCGGAGCGTCGAGTCTGCGAGCTCACGACACGAAACGGATCAGCTTGGCGTTGCCCTCGACGGCCGCTCCCGTCGCGACGAGCACCTCGGCGACCTTGCCGGCGTGCTTGGCGCGCAGCTCGTTCTCCATCTTCATCGCCTCGACGACGACGAGCGGCTGGCCCGCCTCCACCTCGTCGCCGGGGGCCACGAGCACGCGCACGATGCGCCCCGGCATCGGCGAGCGGACGAGGTCTTCCTTGAGACCGGCGCCGAGGGAGGCCACGGCGGCCGCGGCGCGTTGCCGCGCGCTCTCGACACGGACGTAGCTACGGTGGCCGCTCGCGACGACGCCGATATCGGGAGGGGTCCCCTCCGTCGTCAGGTCGACGACTCGACCGTCCACGCGAAGCGACAGCGCACCGCGCACCTGGACCACGTCGACGTCCACGGGCTTGCCCGCGAAGAGCACCTCGAGCTGGCCGCTCGGGAGCTCGCGCACGTCGACCTCGAGGGGCGCGTCAGCCACAGGATCGAACGTCACGAAGTAGCGCACTCCGCCACCCTACTACTGGGATGCTAGGCTTGGGTGGAAATGATCACGATGGTCATCATCGCCGCGGCTGCGCTCATGCTCACTTTCGGCCTGATGCGCTCGACTGCGCGGGGAGTGCGGCGCGACGGGTCGGACGGCATTCGCTGGCGGGGCATCGATTGGTCGGCGGCGGAGTCGGAGTCGGAGTCGGAGTCGGAGTCGGAGTCGGAGTCGGCGGCGGAGTCGGCGGAGTCGGCGGAGTCGGAGTCGGGGAAGAGCTGAGCTGGTCGGGCGAATTTGCGCGCGACCTCGGGGCGGCCGTGCGCTTATCCTCGGGGTTTCGATGGATCACGCCATGCTGGACAGCGGCACCCTGGTGGCCGGGCGGTTCGTGCTTGACGCCAAGGTCGGCACGGGCGGCATGGGCTCGGTACACCGCGCCCGCGACACGCTGACCGGGCAGCTCGTGGCGCTGAAGGTGCTCCACACGCCGGGGGAGCACGCCGAGCGGTTCGCGCGGGAGACCTCGGCGCTGGCCGAGATCAGTCACCCCGGAGCCGTACGCTACGTGGCTCACGGCATCCTGCCGACCGGCGAGCCGTTCTTGGCGATGCAATGGATCGAGGGCGAGACGCTGGCGAAGCGGCTGCAGCGGGGAAAGCTCACCATCGGCGAGTCCCTCGTCATCGGCGCGCGCATCGCGGCCGCGCTGGGCTCGGCGCACGCACGCAAGCTCGTGCACCGGGACGTGAAGCCCGCCAACGTGATGCTCGCCGACGGCGCGGTGGACAAGGCGGTGCTGGTCGACTTCGGCCTCGCTCGCAGCTCGACGGCGGACGAGCTCACCAAGACGGGGATGCTCGTCGGCACTCCCGGGTACATCGCGCCCGAGCAGGCGAGGGGGGATCGCGACCTCGGGCCGCAGGCCGACGTGTTCTCTCTCGGCGCGACGCTCTTCAAGTGCATCACGGGACGAAACGCCTTCAACGGTGACGACCTCGTCACGGTCCTCGCGAAGGTGCTGTTCGAGCCGGCGCCGCGGCCCAGCGAGCTCGCGCCGGAGGTGCCCAAAGCTCTCGACGATCTGGTCGTCCGGATGCTCGCGAAGAACCCGGCGGATCGGCCCGCGGACGGTCACGCGGTCGCCGAGGAGCTCGCGAGGATCGAAGCTCCCCGGGGCGAGGCTCCGCGCCGCTCGAGCCTCCCTCCGACGCTCACCCAGGGCGAGCAGCGCCTCGTGAGCGTGATCGTCGCGCAGGCGGAGCCGCCGACCGAGACGGGCACGGCGTCGGCGGCGGAGCGAGACCGGCTCTCTCCCGTCGTGCGAGAGTTCGGCGGCACGCTCGAGACGCTCGCGAGCGGGACCCTCGTGGCGACGCTGCAGGGGACGGGGAGCGCCACGCAACAGATGGTGCGCGCCGCGCGCTGCGCGCTGCGCATCCAGACCGAGATGGATGACACGCCGGTCATCCTCGCGACGGGGCGGGGCGTCGTCTCCGGGCCGCTGCCGGTGGGTGAGGCGATCGAGCGCGCGGTCGCGCTCCTCAATTCCGAGACGCAGCGGCGCGCCTCCGGGGCGGGTCGCCGAGGCGTTCGGACCGACGAGACCACCGCGGGGCTGCTCGACGCGCGCTTCGAGATCGCGGGCGACGATCAGGGGCTCTTCATCGCGCGGGAGCGGGAGGTCGCGGACGCCACGCGCAAGCTGCTCGGGATGGTCACGCCCTGCGTCGGGCGCGAGCGTGAGCTCGGGACGTTGATGTCGGCGTGGCAGGAGTGCGAGGAGGACTCCGTGGCGAGCGTCATGCTCGTGGTCGGGGACGCGGGCGTCGGCAAGTCGCGCCTGCGCTACGAGTTCATGCGCCGCGTGAAGGAGAGAGGCGATCGGGTCGAGGTCTGGATGGGCCGAGGCGATCCGATGCTGGCCGGGTCACCCTTCGCCCTGGCGAGCCAGGTCCTCCGGCAGGCCGCGCGCGTCCTCGAAGGCGAGCCCCTCGCCGTGCAGCAGCAGAAGCTGCGCGCGCGCATCGCGCGCCACGTGCCGCAGGCCGACCTTCCCCGCGTCAGCGAGTTCCTCGGCGAGGTCGCCGGCATCCCCTTCGGCGACGGCGAGAGCGCACAGCTGCGAGCGGCGCGGCGCGACGCCGTGCTCATGGGCGACCTGATGCAGCGGGCGTGGGAGGACTACCTCGCGGCGGAGTGCGCGGCGAACCCCGTGCTCCTCGTCCTCGAGGACCTCCAGTGGGGAGACCTGCCGACCATCCGCCTCGTCGACGGGACGCTCCGCGCGCTCTCCGACGCGCCCTTCATGGTGCTGGCGCTCGGGCGCCCCGACGTGCACGCCGCGTTTCCCAAGCTCTGGACGGGGCGCCGCGCGACCTCCGTCCAGCTCGGAGAGATCTCGCGCAAGGCCGCCGAGAAGCTCGTTCGCCACGTCCTCGGCGACCGCGTCACCGTGCCCACGGTCGCGCGCATCATCGATCTGGCCGGGGGAAATGTCTTCTACCTGGAGGAGCTCATTCGCTCGATCGCCAGCGGCCAGGGGGAGTCGCTGCCCGAGACGGTGCTCGCGATGGTGCAGTCCCGCCTCGACGCGCTCGAGGGGGACGCGCGGCAGATCCTCCGGGCGGCGAGCGTGTTCGGCGATGTGTTCTGGGGCAGCGGCGTCTCCGCGCTCGTTGACCCGTCGCTGGCGTCGCAGGTGGCGGAGTGGCTCGACCTCTTGTGCGAGCGCGAGGTGGTCAGTCGCCGGTCCGACGGGCGCTTCCCCGGCGAGCGGGAGTACATTTTCCGCAACGCCGCCGTACGCGAGGCGGCGTACGCGACGCTCACGGCGCAGGACCGCGCCGCTGGCCACCGCATCGCGGGCGGCTGGCTCGCGCGGGCGGGAGAGACCGATCCGCGGCTGCTCGCGGGTCACTTCGGGCGCAGCGCCCAGCCGTCGCTCGCGGTGCCGTGGTACCTGCGGGCCGCCATGCGCGCCGTCGGCGGCAACGATCTCGACGGAGCCGTAGAGTGCGCAGAGCTCGGCATCCGGTGCGGCGCCGCCCAAGGCGAGCTGGGGTTGCTCCAGACGCTGCTCGGCAACGTGGCGTGGTGGCGAGGAGAGTCGTCACGCGCCGTGAGGTGCTTCGAGGAGGCGATCGGCGTGCTCCCCGAGGGAAGCGATGCGTGGTGCGACGCTGCGGGGCAGCTCGCGGCCGCCTACGGCCGCATGCACCGGACGGAGCCGCTCGTGGCGCTCGCGGCGCGTGTCGAACGGGCCGTCGGCGGCGGCGACGTGAGCGCCGGGGCCGCCATCGCCCTCGCGCAGACGTGCGTCGCCTTCGCTCACGCCGGAGACCCGGCGAGCTCGAGCTCGATGCTCGCGCTCCTCGAGTCCCACGGCGGCTCGCCCGTGATGCACGAGCCCATCGTCGCCGCCCAGGCCGCGACGGCGCGCGGGACGATCGCGCACTTCGCGGGCGACATCGGCGCCATGCTCGACTGGACGCTCGAGAGCGTGAGGCAATTCGACCAGATCCAGGACCGCCGAAACGGCTGCTCGCGGCGGGTCAACCTCGGCTACGGCTACATCGAGGCCGGCATGTACGAACAGGCCGAGGCGGTCCTACGCGAGACGCTGGTGGTCGCGGACCGCATGGGGCTCGAGTCGGTGTGCGCGGCGTCCAAGCAGAACCTCGGTCTCGCGCTCGGGCATTTGGGCAGGCCCGAGGAGGCGAGGGCGCTGCAGGAGGACGCGATCGAGGCGTTCCACGCGCAGAAGCGGCCGCGCATGGAAGACGGCTCGCGCATCTACCTTGCCCACGCGCTCGCGCGCGCCGGGCGTCACGACGAGGCGATGGAGCAGGCGCGGTCGATCACGCAGCGCGACGACCTGCCACCGACGTTCCGCTCGTACGCGCTCGCCGTCCTGGCGCACATCGAGCTCCTGCGGGACGACAAGGAGGCGGCGCTCGCCGCGGCGCGCGAGGCCTTCGAGCTGCTCGTCACGCTCGGGGGCATCGACGAGGGCGAGTCGCTCGTGCGCCTCGTGTGGGCCGAAGCGCTCTTTGCCCATGGCCAGGAGCGGACCGGGCGAGTCGCGATCGCCGACGCCGCGAGGCGCCTGCGAGCCCGCGCCAACCGCATGACGAACGAGGCCGTGCGCGAGGCCTTTCTCACGCAGGTGCCCGAGAACGCCCTGACGCTCGAGATCGCCCTCGCGTGGGCAACGTGAACTGAGTGCCGCAGGCGATCAATCCCACTCGCAGACGTACTCACAGACCTCGTCGTCTCGCGTCCGGCACCGGATCTCCGTCACGCGGACGTTCTTGCCGCCGCACATCGCGATGACCTGCTCGTGCCAGCCCACGACGGTGAGGCAGTCGGCGCGCGAGAAGGTGGTGCTGTCGTAGGTGCGGAGCACGACCTTGCGCACGCCCTGTCGCTCGAAGGTGCGCCTGCCGGTGTCGTAGTAGAGCCGGTAAATGGACGCCGCGCCCTTGAGCAAGGAGTGGGGGTCGCGCTCTCGCACGAAGGCGCGCTGGGCGGGCGAGAGGTTGTCGCGAGCGGACTGCGCGCCCATCTCGCGGAACAGCGCATCCCCGCCGCCGAGCTCCGCCTCGATCGCGGCGTCGAGGCGCGAGCCGGTGTCGAACGAGTACCAGCCCGATGGGTCGATGTATCCGGACAGAAGGAGGCGATCCTCCTCGGGCAGCGTCGCCATCACGCGGCCCACGGCGTCGAGGCCTCCTCGTACCTCCAGGAAAGCGAGGCGCGACCTCAACACCCCGCCCTTGACCGACCCTCGCGTCACCATCGCTTCACTTCAAGAAGTCGCACGATTGATCCGCCATGCAGCCGTGCGTGGCAGGGTGCGACAGGTAGTAGAGGTCCGTCCCGTTGGAGACGAAGAATCGGGCGAGCGCGTGGTCGTAGTAGACGGCGTCGTCCCATGCCTTGCACGGCACCGACGTCGTCCACACGTGCTGGCCCGCGGGGTTGATGTAGGCGTCCATCAAGCCCACGAGTGGCGCGCTGGGCTGATAGCCGCCGTCGGCCGACAGCGGGGCGCCGAGCAGTCGCGGGCTCCACGCCTCGTTGAGCGTGTCGCCGTCGACGACCAGGGTGTCGGCGCGCCGCGCGAGGCGGAGCGGGCTCGGCAGGTGCTGCGCGGCGTAGAGATCGCGGCCCTCGGCGTGCCAGTCCGGGTCGAAGACCGTGTCCTGGCACGTCGTCGGGTCGACCGCGGGCGGCGACGTGCACGTCGCGCTCGGCTTGTAGTTCACGCCGCACGACTGCCCCGCGGGCTCCCGTCCGAGGCGCGCGATGCCCTCGATGACGTGATGATCGATGAGCGCGTCGTTCGGCGTCTCCTGGCCGAGCGCGGCGTAGAGCCCGGGAGGCGTCACATAGTCGGCGTAGTCGGGCATCCGCGGCAGCGCGTTCGGGGCCAGGAAGGGGAGGGTGCCCGCGGCGCGCGCGAACGAGTGGCCCGTCTCCACGACGACGAACCCGTCCGCCACGGTGTTCGACACGAGGAACGGCTTCGGTGGCTGCGGCAGCCCGTCGGGTCCGAGGTTCGGCGCGAGCATGTAGAGCGGCGCGAAGTTGATCGGATCGGAGGGCTCGAGCGCAGCCTGCGTGAGCTGGAGCATCTTGCGCACGTCGGGCGTCTGCCGCAGCAGGCCGAGGCCGCTCTGCGGGATGCGGAGCTGCGACCCCACGGGGTAGAACTCGTCGCGGTACTGCTGGCAGCCGGCCGCCGCGGTGCAGCTCGCCGTCGAGTCGCCGATCGGACGGAACGCGGCTGCGCGCTGCTCGAAGGTGGTGATCTTTCGGCCCGGCGGGGCGTCGCCCTTGACGTTGCAGGTCTTGTAGCTGTCGACGGCGTCGGCCTCGCCGAAGATCTGGACCTGCAGCGGATCGTCGGCGCTGGCCGGCACCGCGACGCGGAAGCTCCCGTCGGCCGCCGTGCGCGCGCACCGCGTCTCGGCGTTGAAGGGGTTGCGCGCGAGGACGGTCATGCCGGACGCGAGCTCGGCGTGCGAGAGGCACGCGAGCTCGATCTCGCGCGAGCTCGTCAGGTCGTTGACGACCAGCCGCACGCTCATCTGGTCGCTCGAGCAGAGCGTCGAGCCGACGCTCCCGTCGTGCTTGCGCGCGGTCGCGGGCACGGCGACGAGGAGCGGCGTGACGATCTGCTCGATGACCGAGTCCACGACGCCGTACGAGCGCGAGGCGATGTCGGTGAGGCCGCCGCCGCCCGAGATCGACCCGCCCGCGACGACGTTCGGATCGAGCGCGGTGTGGATCATCGTGAAGAGGCCGCCGTACGAGTCGCCGGAGCTGTAGAGGGGCGCGCCGCCGCCGACGTCGGGCGTGCCGTCGAGGTCGAAGTCGCCGAGCACGTCCGGCTTGCCGTCGTCGTCGTAGTCCTGATCGCCGACCCGCCCGTCGAACGTCTTGAGCACGCGCCCCGCCTGGATGCCGTCGAGCACGGTCTGCCGGATGTTGTCGCGCGAGTGGAAGATGTGTGCCGTCCACAGCAGGCCGCCGGGGTCGGGCACGCCGTCGCCGTCGAGGTCGTACGCCCGCCCGCTCGTCAGCGCGGTGGCCCAGGGCACCATGCATGTATTGTACAATAGCCCCTGCGCGAGCAGCTTCGTCCCGTTGTCGAGGGCGAGGCCGTGGCCCGGCCCGTCGAAGCCGAGCATGGCGAGGCCCTGCCTCGCGAAGTAGCCGGCGCGGATCAGGATCTCGGCGCCGTTGAGCGTCGAGCCGTGCCCCCAGACGACCGTGGGGAACGGCTGCTGCATCCCGGCGCGGGGCTTGGGGACGGTCAACCAGAAGTGGCCGACGTCGGTGACGACGCGCCCCTGCCCGGTGCGGTAGTTCAGCTGGAAGCGGTCGTAGGGGCTCTCGTGGCTCGGGTCCGGGCCGATGAAGTACGCGAGCGGGTAGGTGCCGATGACGACGTGATCGACGTTGTCGAGCGAGTCGAACAGTGCCTGCTGCTCCTGCGGCGAGAGCGGAAACAGGCTGTTGGCGAGCTGCTTGAGGGTGTCCTTCAGATCCGCGTAGCGGACCATGTACGGGTGACCCTTGATGGCCTGGCACTTCGGGTCGTCCTGCCAGCCCGCGGGTTGCCCCGCCGCGGTCTGGTCGTTGAAGAGGCCGGCGGCGCGGAACGCCGTCACCTTCGGCGGGTACTCGCTCGCGAGGTGCGCGAAGGGGCCGTGCCCGAAGAGCCCGTCACGAAGCAGGCGCAGGTCCTCCTCGGCGGGCGCCGTCGTGAAGGTCCACGCGAACGCGACGTGCTGCAGCCCCGTGCCCGCGATGTCGCCGTAGTAGTTCTTGCGCTGCGCGTCGGCGAGCACCGTCTGCAGGCGCGCGACCGAGTCGAGCTGCATGGGGTGGTGGATGAACGGGAAGGGCGAGCGCACGGGCCGGCCGAGCGTGTCGCGCAGCCGGTCGGTGAGGACGACGGCGTACTCCCGCTTCTCGTGGAGCGGCAACAGCGGCCGCATGACGAGGGTGTCGCTCTCGCGCTCGTAGAAGCCGAGCAGATCGTCGATCCCGTGGATGACGCCGGTCTTCGGGGGCGGCGTCGCGAGCGACGCGAGGGTGTTCGGGTGGTCGAGCGTGCCGTCGAAGTCGGTGTCGAGCTCGGGTTTGTAGTCGGCCTGCGAGAGCCCGGCGCCCTCCTCCACGGTCTCGAAGAGCAGGTTCTGCTCGGTGACGCGCGGATCGTTCGGGTAGTAGTTGTCGAGGTCGCGGATGTCGTGGGGGAAGTTGCCGCCGCCCATGTCGAGCAGCGCGGGAACGCCGGTCGTGAGGTCGACGACGTAGACCGGATCGTCCGTCGTGTCGTAGCCGTCGCGCTGCATGCGGGCGCGGAGCGCCTCGAGGTCGATGGCGGCCTCGGTGGGGGCGACGCCCTTGCCGCGTGCGAAGCTCACGCTGATGGGCGCGAACGTCCCCCAGCCCTCCATTTCGGAGAAGCCCGCGCGCGCGTCCTGCTCCATGTCGGTCGGAGCGACGAGGCTCACGTTGATGCGTCGCCCGGTGCGGCTCGTCGGGTCGGCGAACGTCGCGATGTCGTTCGGGGCGGGGATCTCGGGCAGCGGCCTGCGGGTCAGGTCGAACACGACGACGGGCCCGTCGCCCGCGGGCGTCGTCGCGAGCCCCGCCGGCGCCGTGTCCATTGCGCACGCGCACAAGAGCGCGAACACCGCAGCCGCATTCCGCACTCCCGTGCCCATTCCCACTCCTCGTTCGTCTTTTCTTACGGCTTGGTGAAGAACGGACAATCGCGCGTCTCCAGGCACTCGTGCGTCGCCGGATGGCTCAGGTAGTAGGGGTCCGTGCCGCCGCTCTGGAAGAAGTGGCCGGCCATGTTGCCACCCCACGTCGCGTCGTCCCAGAGCTTGCACGCGTCGGGGGCGTCCCACGTGTGCTGGCCCTGCGGCTTGATGTACACGCTGATCGCGCCGACGACCGGCGCGCTCGCGTCCCACGCGACCGCGTCCGACGAGAAGGGCGCGCCCTTGATGCGCGGCGCCCAAGCGTCGTCGAGCGTCTTGGGGTCGTTGGGGTCGACGTGCAGCCCGGCGATGCGTGCGAGGCGAAGCGGGCTGGGGGGATGTTGCTGGTCGTAGCGCTGCAAGCCCTCGCTCACCCAGTCCGCGTCGTAGAGCGTGTTCTGGCAGGTCGTCGGATCGGGCTGAGGGTTCTGCGTGCAGGTGATCGGGTCGCTCTTGTCGTAGTTCACTCCGCAGTTCGGCCCCGCCGGCCGCCGCCCGAAACGGGCCACGCCCTCGACCTGGTAGTTCTGGATCAGGACCTCGTTCGGAGTCTTCTGACCGAACGCGTCGAACAGCGCCTGCGGCGTGACGTAGTCTGCATACTCGGGGTAGCGCGAGAGCGCGTCGGGCGGGAAGAAGGGGATGGCGCCGGCGGCTCGGCCGAAGTTGAAGCCCGTCTCGATGCTGACGAACGCGTCTCCCGTCGTCGTCGTGCTGATGAGCGCGTGCGGCTTGGTCGGCTTGCCGTCCGGGTCCGGCAGCGGCCGGAGCATGTAGTAGGGCGCGTAGTTGATCGGATCGGCCGGGTCGACGCCGATCTGCGCGAGGAACCAGAAGCGCCGCGCCTGCGGCGTGTTGCGCGAGAACGCCAGGCCGTCCTGGGGGGCCGCGAGCGGCGAGCCGACGGGGAAGAAGCGGTCGATGAACTGTGCGCAGCCCGTCCCCGGGGTGGAGCACGAGGCGTCGTTGGCGGTGACGTAGAACGGCGCCTTCTGCTCGAATGTGCGGATGTCGCGCCCGGCGGGTGCGTCGGGCTTGACGTTGCACGTGCCGTACGAGTCGATCGCGTCGGGCTGGTTGAAGAGCTGGACGTCGAGGTGGTCGAGGTACGTGGCGCCGATCGGAACGCGGAAGCCTCCGTCGGCGAGCGTCCGCGCGCAGTGCTTCTCGCCGCTCGTCATGTTGGTCACGACCACGGTCTGCCCGGCGTGGTCCTCGCTCGGGTCGAGGCAGGCGATCTCGACCTCGTCGATGTCGTCTCCGTCCTCGACGAAGAAGCGCACGGTGAGCTGCGACGCGGAGCAGTTGGTCTGCGGCGTCGTCACGCCGTTGCTCGTCTTCGGCGGGCGCTGCGACGCGGGGATGGCGACGACGAGCGGGCCGAAGAGCTGCCCGAACGACTCGGTGACGCCGTAGGAGCGGTAGCCGATGTCGGTGAGGCCCCCGCCGCCGGACATGGGCACCGTTCCGGTGATCTGGTGGTCGATGCCGCCCTGCACCTCGCTCATGATCCCGCCGAGCGACTCGCCCGCGGCGTAGAAGCCGACGTCGGGGCCGCCCACGTCCGGCACGCCGTCGCCGTCGAAGTCGCCGGCGAGGTCCTCCTTGCCGTCGTTGTTGTAGTCCTGCCCGCTCATCGTCTTGCCGTCGAACGTGCGCAGGATGCGCGTGAGCTGCATCTCGTCGAGCGTGCCCTGCCGCACGTTGTCGCGGACGTTGGCGATGTGGCTCGTCCACCACCACCATCCCGGATCGGCCTGTCCGTCGCCGTTGCGATCGACGGCGCGCCCGGTGAGCACCGCGTCGACCCAGGGCACCAGGCAGTTGCTCGAGAGCTGCGCCGTCGCCGGGACGCGCACGTCGGGCCAGTCGGGGAGGCCGTGCTGCGGCATGTTGATGACGACCTGCGCGACGCCGTTGCGCGCGTAGTTGCCTCCGTGGAGCAGCGCTTCGGTGAAGTTGCCGCCCACGCCGTGGCCGAACAGCGCGATGGGGAAGGGCTGCTTGTAGGTCGCGCTCGCCTTCGGCACGGTGAGCATGAAGCTGACGGTGTCGGGCCGCACGTCGCCCTGGCCGGTCTGGAAGTTGACGTGGAAGCGCGCGTCGGGGTCCTGCCCCTTCGGATCGCCCTCGAGGAACGGCGACTGGTAGGTGCCGATGACGACGTGGTCGATGAGCGAGTTCTCCTCCTCGAGCGCTTTGATGTCGCCGGGGTCGTATCCGAACACGTCCTTGTAGAGCGCGTGCAGGCTGGTCAGGACGTCGGCGTCGTTCGGGTAGACCGTGTACGGGTGCTTCTCGCGCTGCGCGCAGAACGGGGCGCTGTCCCAGCCCGCCGGCTGCTGATCGCCGGGGACCTTGCCCGCCGCGCGCAGGATCTGGAGCTTCGGCGGGAACTGATCGGCGAAGTACGCGAACGGCCCCTTGCCGTAGAGCCCGTTGCGGAGCAGCACCATGTCCTCGAGGGTCGGCTGGGTGGTGAAGCTCCAGGCGAACGCGACGTGGTCGAGGCCGGTGCCCGCGATGTCGCCGTAGTAGTTCGCGTGGCCCTTGCTCGCGAGCACGCTCTGCAGGCGGCTCATCGCGGCGACCTGCGACGGGTGGTGGATCGAAGGGAAGGGGCTCTTGACGGGGTTGCCGTCGCTGCCGTGCAAGCGATCCGTCAAGACGACCGCGTACTCCGTCTTCTCCTCGAGCGGCAGGACCGGGCGCATGATGAGCGTGTCGCTCTCGCGCTCGTACCAGTTGAGCAGATCGTCCACGCCGTGGATCTGGCCTGGCGGCCCCCACGTGTTCGGGTGGTCGAGCACGCCGTCGAAGTCCTGATCGAGCGCGGGCGTGTAGTCGCCCTGCAGCAGGCCGGGCCCTTCGTCGTTCGCCTCGTAGAGCAGGTTGTCGGTGGCGACGTGGGGATCGTTCGGCCAGTACCTGTTCGGATCGCGCAGCGCGACCGAGAAGTTGCCGTTGCCCATGTCGAGCACCATCGGCACGCCCGTGTTCAGGTTGATGAGGTAGACCGGATCGTCCTCGAAGCGGTAGCGGTCTCCGAGCATCCGCGCGCGGACGTCGTCGAGGTCGATCGCCGGCTTGTGCGGATCGCCGTTCGGCGGCCGCGTGAACGCCACGGTGATCGGCGCGAAGGTGCCCCATCCCTCGAGCTCGTCGAAGCCCTGGCGCGCGATCTGCTCCATCGACGTGGGCGCGACGAGGCTCGCGTTGATGCGCCGGCCGGTGCGGCTCGTCGGGTCGGGGAACGTCGCGACGTCGTTCGGCAGCGGGGCGTTCGGCAGCGGCCGCGCGGTCAGGTCGAAGATGACGGTGGCGCCCGGACCGGGCGGCGTCGGCCGGAGGCCGCTGGGGATGGTGTCGGTGGAGCATCCTCCTGCCGTCGAGAGAGCGAGGGCGGAGAGGGCGGAGAACAAGCGAAGGAGCTTCATGGCAACCTCAAAACTGAAGGCCCGCGCGACCGACGACGATCCACGGCGCGCTCATGATGTTGCCGGCGGAGTCGGCGAAGGCTCCGCCGGGGAAGAGGACACCCGCCTGCGCGCCGAGCTGCACGCGCAGGGCGCGGTCGAGGCGGAAGCGGAACTCGAAGCCGCCGTCGAGCTCGAGGCCGAGGTCGTGGCGGCGCGGATCGCCGCCGCGGTAGTTGACGTAGCTGCCCTGCGTCGCCACGCGGTACGGGTCGACGAAATCCGCCGTCGTCCCCGCGATGACCGCTCCGGCCTTGAGGTCCACCCACGGCTGCGGCCGCACGATGATCGTCGGGTAGAGGTACTGCGCGCCGAACACGCCGCCCTGCGACGGCAGCAGGTTCACGCCCGGCGTCGGGCGCGTTCCGTTGGCGAGCAGCGGATCCTGCGCGGCTGCCGAGGCGCGAGCTGTCTCCCAGCGCATCACCTCGTCGAAGAGCAACAAACCCACCTTGTGGTTCGGGTCGAACGTGAACCGGTGCTCGGTGTCGTCGTACGGGTTGGCGTCGCCCGACGCGTAGCCGACCTCGAGCTGCGCCGCGATGTCGCCCCAGGTCTGCGGATCCTCCGCGGCGCTGAGCGGGCCCTTCTGCGTCGGCACCTGCATCGGCGGGCAGGTCGAGCAGCGCGCCTCGTGCACCACGCCGAGGTGCGCCACGGCTCCGTACGAACGGATCTCCGTCTGCTGGCCGGTGAGCGCCTGGTCGGGCGTGCGCAGCTCGTTGGTCGAGCCGATGATGAACGCGACCTCGCCCGCTCCGTAGACGTACGTCGTGGGGCTGCCGGGGATGGGCGCGGCGAAGTGGCCGGCCAGGTCGATGGCGCCAGCGGTGAGGCTGTCGGCGTAGCCCGCGTAGGGCACGCTGGTCTTGCTCGTGTTCTGGCTGCGCAGCACGGCGAAGACGCCGAGCTGGTTCGGGCCCTTCTCGTAGTATCCGGCGAGGATGCCCTGCGCCGCGACGTCGCCGCGATACAGCCGGGCCTCCGGATCCTGGTAGACGACGTTGCCGCCGAGCGCGACCACGTAGGGGCTCTCCTTGCCTGCGGGCCGGGTCGCGAACAGGATCTGCTCGACGAGGTTGCCGTTGCGGTAGTCGCCGAAGAGCGAGGGGTGGTCGCCGTCGTTGGCGAGGATGCCGCTGCCCCAGTGGTTGCTCATCTGCCCGACGCGGATCAGGCCGATTTTGCTCAAGAACTGCGCGTACAGCCACCGGAGCTGCACGTACGACCACGCGTCGCCCGCGTCGTCGCGCGCGGCGTAGTCCGGCGAGACGTCATGGCTGGTGTCGCCGAAGACGTAGTTGCCGAACAGGTTCAGCTGCATCACGACCTGCAGCCAATCGCGGTACTGCAGGCGCGGCGTGAGGCGGACCCACTGCGTGAAGAAGCCCTTCTGGCCGAGCGAGTCGGAGATGGCGCCCGGGTGCGTGTCGAGGGTGCTCGCCGTGACGTCGAGCGGGAAGCTGCGCATGCCTTGCGCCCTGAGCTGGAGCTCGCCGCGCACGTTGATCTGGAGCTGGTCGGCCGCGGGCTTCGGAGTGGGTATCCGGCCCGAGTCGAAGACGAGCCGGTCGAGATCCTCGGGTACAGCGGGCTCCTCGGTCGCCGCGCTGGCCGTGCCCACCGCAGGCGCTCTCGGCTCCTTGTCCGTGGCCGCTGGCTCCTCGGCGAGGGCGCGACCGGCGGCGAGGAACAGCACGAGAGAGGTGAATGGCGCAAGTCGAGTCGATCGGCCAAGCATGGGGGGCTGCAGGATAGGCGAAATTGCGCCGGGGTGAGCCTCAAATCAGGCGTTTCTTGCGCCCCTTTCGCGATGCTATGACACGGGCCATGTCGCAAACCGGAGCCCGCGAGAGCGGGCCTTTGCTCGTCGGGGCTTCCATCACGCCGGAGGACCTCGAGGCGGTGGCTCGTCACGGACGGCAGGTCGCCCTCGACCCCGCGGCGCGGGAGAAGGTCGCCCTGTCGCGCGCCGCCGTGGAGGCGATCGCCGCCGCGGGCGACGCGGCGCCCAACGTCTACGGGGTGAACACCGGCTTCGGCGCGCTCAGCGAGACGCGCATCTCCGCCGCCGACATCCGCGCGTTGCAGCGAAACCTCGTCCGGTCCCACTCGACCGGCGTGGGTACGCCGCTCGCCGTCGACGAGGTCCGCGGCATCATGCTGCTGCGCGCGCAGGTGCTCGCGCTCGGCCACTCGGGCGTGCGCCCGTCGGTCCTCGAGCTGCTGCTTTCGATGCTCGACCGCAACGTCGTGCCGCGGATCCCTTCGCAGGGCTCGGTCGGCGCCTCGGGCGACCTGGCGCCGCTCGCTCACCTCGCGCTCGCGATGATCGGCGAAGGGGAAGCGGCCATCGCCGGGCCGCACGAGCCGGCGCCCAACTACCGCGACGCGGGCGCCGTGCTGCGCGACGCCGGCCTCGAGCCGGTCACGCTCGAAGCGAAGGAGGGCCTCGCGCTGATCAACGGGACGCAGCTCATGGCCTCGCTCGGGACGCTCGCCCTGCTGGACGCCGAGCGCCTCTGCGAGGCCGCGGACGTCGCCGGTGCGATGAGCCTCGAGGCGCTCAAGGGCTCGGCGCGCCCCTTCGACGACCGCCTCCACCGCGCGCGCCCGCACCCGGGGCAGGGGACCGTCGCCCAGAACCTGCGCGCCCTGCTCGCCGACAGCGAGATCATGGAGAGCCACAAGCACTGCGGGCGCGTGCAGGACGCCTACTCCCTGCGGTGCATGCCGCAGGTCCACGGCGCGACGCGCGACGCCCTCGGCTTCGTCCGGGACGTGCTCTCGCGCGAGCTCAACAGCGTCACCGACAACCCCAGCGTATTCCTCGACGAGGGCGGCGAGGCCGACCTGATCAGCGGTGGAAACTTCCACGGCCAGCCGCTCGCGATCGCGCTCGATCTCGCGGCGATCGCGGTGGCGGAGCTGGCCAACATCAGCGAGCGGCGCGTCGAGCAGCTCGTCAACCCGGCCCTGTCGACGGGCCTGACGCCCTTCCTCGCGGCGGGCAGCGGGCTGCACTCCGGGTTCATGATCGCGCAGGTCGCCGCGGCCTCGCTCGTCAGCGAGAACAAGGTGCTCTGTCACCCGGCCGCGGTGGATTCCATCCCGTCCTCGGCGGGCAAGGAGGACCACGTGAGCATGGGCAGCGTCGGCGCGCTCAAGCTGCGCCGCGTCGTCGAGAACGTGAGGCGCGCGCTGGCCATCGAGATCATGACCGCCGCGGCCGGGCTCGATCAGCGCAAGCCGCTGACGCCGAGCAAGGGAGTGCGGGCCGCGCTCGCGCACGTGCGCGAGCACATCGCCCCCATGACGGAGGACCGGCCGCTGTACCGGGACATCGAGGCTGCGGCCTGCTTCATCGCGGATCGGTCGCTCGTGTCCTCGGTGGAGTCCGCGGTCGGCCCGCTGGAGTGACCGCTGCCGCACGCGCTACTCGGCAGACCACCTGAGTTGATGGTCTTGCGCCACGCTGTTTGCCAACGAGCGGCAGCGTGAAGGCTCCGGCGGGACCGGCACGTGTCTGCCTTTGCCGCAGGCGAGAGCTCGCAGTGAGACGCGGAAAGAATCTCCGTCAGTGGTGCTGGGTGTGGGCCGGCTGGCTGGCGGCGAGGGTGGGCACGCTGTCGTCGTGGCCGAGCGCCTCGCGCTCGTCGCGCTGGTAGAAGAAGTCGCTCGTCACGCGATCGGCAGTGTCGTGGACGATGATCTGCGCCGAGTCCGCGCGGCGCGCGAGCTCCTTGGCGTGGATGACGGCGGCCGCCTGGGTGTATACGCGCTCGGTGGAGACGCGTCGCCCGCGCCGATCGAAGACGTCCCAGCCGTCGCCGCTCCATCGCACGTGGAACACGGCCCCGTGCCTGGGCTTCCTCGCCGGGGGGTCCGGTCCGGCCTCCGCGGCGGCGCGAGCCTGCGAGACCGCGGCGAGCGTCCTGGCGATCGAGTCCGCGCTGATCCCGTCCGGTGACGCCGACGCGTTGCGGGCGAGGTCGCCGAGGCCCAGGAGCCCGACCGCGCGCCCGCGATCGTCGACGACGGGGATGCGGCGGATGCGCGCGGCTTCCATGAGGGCGCGCGCCAGGTCGACGCCGTCCTCGGGGTGCACGGACACCAGGTTGCCGGACGCGGCCACCGACACGCTCATCTCGTCGAGGCGCCTGCCCTGCGTGTAGGCCGCCATGCAGATGTCGCGGTCGGTGATCATGCCGATGGTCCGACCGTCGTCCGTCACCACGGGCAGCGACCCGATGTCGTGATCCCACATCAGCTGTGCGGCTCGAGCGAGCGAGTCGCTCGGCGAGCACGTGTACGCTCCCTTGCTCATCCACTGCGCGACACTCATCATGGCGGCGCTCCTCTTGCTGGTGGAATTCGTCGCAAGCCCCAGGCCATTCGCGCAGCGGCGCCGGCGTGACGCGGGCGCGGACCGCGCGAGCGCAACCCCTGCGCCCCGCGCGCGGCCGGTGCGCTCTTTCAGCCGGCGGTCGTCACGAGGGCACCGGCGTCGTCGACGGTCACTCGGCCGAGGCCGTCGTGCCGGCTGATGCGCTCGAGCGTCTGCGCGAGCCATCGCGCGTCGTCGGGCGAGGCGCGCTCCAGCCGCATCCGGCGGACGCGGAACGGGAGCATGCGCAGCTCGACGAGGCGACCCTCGCCGTCGAGGGTCGGCAGGTACGCAAGGGCCAGCTCACCGCGGTACGTGCGATGGCCTCCGATGCCCTCGTAGTCGTCGAGGAGATCGCCGCACCCGTAGAGCACGAGCTTGCCTCGGTGGATCTCGATCGGGCGGGGGTGGTGCGACGAGTGCCCGTGCACGAGGTCGACGCCGCGATCGATCAGCGCGCGCGCGAAGCGCACGTGCGCCTCCGGCACCTCGTA
>DATIQP010000014.1:0-8938 GCA_035470765.1 Polyangiaceae bacterium
ACGACGCGCGCCTGGATGGCCTGCGCCTCTTCCTCGCCGATCTGGTTCTCGAGCGCGCACGGAGCGCAGATGTCGCTCTTGATCGCCCAGAACTCCTCGCGCGTGATCGGCTTGCCCGCCGGGTAGCCGGCGATCGAGCCGTGCTGCGCGACGTGGTCCTGGAGCTTGTGCGGGTTGAAGCCCTCGGGATTGTACAGGTAGCCCATGTGATCGCCGACCGCGATCGTCGAGACGCCCAGCTTGCTGAGCAGCACGGCGAAGTACGAGCCGACGTTGCCGAAGCCCTGCACGGTCATCGTCGAGCCTTCGAGGTCGAAGCCACGGTCGCGCGCCCACTCCGTCAGGCAGTGGACCATGCCCTGGCCGGTCGCCTTGGTGCGGCCGAGCGTGCCGCCGCTCGCGACGGGCTTGCCGGTGACGACGCCCTTCACGCTCTGCTTCTGCGCGGCGCCGACCATGTTCGAGTACGTGTCCATCATCCACGCCATCGTCTGGCTGTTGGTGCCCATGTCGGGCGCGGGGATGTCGTACTCGGGGCCGATGTTCTCACCGAGCGCGTGCGTGAAGCGGCGCGTGATGCGCTGGAGCTCGCCGGGCGAGACGCTGCGCGGGTCGAACTTGATGCCACCCTTGCCGCCGCCGTACGGGATGCCCATCAGCGAGCCCTTCCACGTCATCATCGTGGCGAGCGCCTTCACCTCGTCGAGGGTGACCATCGGGGCGTAGCGGATGCCGCCCTTGAACGGACCGAGGATGTTGTTGTGTTGAACGCGGTAGCCCTTGAACAGGCGCACCTCGCCGCTGTCCATCTTGACCGGGAAGTTGACGATGATCTCGTTCTTCGGCTGGTTGAGGATGGTCGCGACGTAGGGCGCGAGGTTGATGACCTTCGCCGCTCCGTCGAGGTAGCCCTGGACGACGCGGAAGAAGTCGTATTCGTTTCCGAGCGCGCGAGCGCTAGGCGGCGCTCCGATGAGGTTGCTGGAGCTCGGTGCAGATGGGGGGGTGGGAATCTTGCTGGACATTGGACTCCTCGGCGCTCGATCGCGCGGCTCGGAAGTTCGAGCTATGCGACCCAGAGCGTGTAGAGATACACGACGGTGCTCGTCAAGATGAGCGCATCGATGCGGTCAAGAATACCGCCATGACCGGGCACGATGGCGCCCGAATCTTTGACTCCGGTCGCTCGTTTGATCAATGACTCGCCGAGGTCGCCCGCTTGCCCCAGCGCCCCGGCGACGAGCGCCAGCGGGACGACGTGCAGAAGTGGAATGCGCGGCAGGTACCAGAAGTGCGCGAGCAGCCCGCCGATGACGCTCCCCGCCAAGCCGCCGAGGGCTCCCTCGACGGTCTTCTTGGGGCTGACGGCGGGGTAGAGCTTGTGCTTGCCGAGGAAACGGCCCGCAAAATAGCCTCCGGTGTCGCTGAACCACGCGAACATCAGCGTCATCACCACGTAGCTCGGCCCTTCGGGCACGTCGCGACGCACCGTGGCAAGCCACGCGAGCGGCGCCGAGACGAAGAGCGGCGCCATGCTCATCGCCGTGGCGCGCAAGGCTGAGGTCTGGATGTCTCCGAGGCGCAACAGCGTGAGCACCGGGCCGGCCACCGGCACGACGGCGAGCACGGTCAGCACGACGCGCACGTCGTGACCGTAGAAGTAGAGCGCGGACGACGAGCCGGCCGCGAGCCCGAGGCCGATGCCCTGCGAGACGCGATCGCCGGGGTGCGTCATGCCGAGCAGCTCGTAGGTGCCAATCAGCGTCGCTGGCAGGATGAGCAGGTACAGGCCCCACGCCGGCCCTCGATAGAGGAGGAGCAGGAGCAACGGGACGGCGACCGCGGCCGTCGCGAGCCGCACCGCCAGGTTGCTGGGGGCCGGGGCCATTCGGGCTCCGCCGCTCAGGCGACGTCGCGACGCGGCACGGCGTCGGCGAGGTGGGCGATGGGCGCGGGCGCCACGCCGACGCCGACCTTGCCGAAGCGACGCTCCCGGCCCTGGTAGCTCGCGACGGCTTGATAGAGATCGTCGGGGCCGAAGTCCGGCCAGAGCACGTCGGCGAAGAACAGCTCGGAGTACGCGAGACCGTAGAGGAGGAAGTTCGAGATGCGGCGCTCGCCGCCGGTGCGCACGATGAGATCCGGATCGCCCACGGTGAGGCTGGGCATGAGCCCGTGCAGCGCGTCCTCGGTCACCTGCTCGCTCGACAGCTCGCCCTTCTCGACGCGCCGGGCCAGCTCGCGCGCCGCCGCCGCGATCTCCTCACGCCCGCCGTAGCTGAGGGCCAGCGTGAGGGTCATCTCGTGGTTGTCGGAGCTCTCGTGACTGAGGGGCTCGAGCACCGCGCGCACGAGCGCGGGGAGCCGCCCGATGTTGCCGATGGCGTTGAGGCGGATGCCGTTGCCGAGGATCTCGTCGCGCTCGGAGAGCAGGAACTCGCGGAGCAGCTCCATCAGCGCGTCGACCTCGTCCTCGGGGCGCGCCCAGTTCTGCTCGCTGAAGGCGTAGAGCGTGAGGGCGTTGAGGCCCAGGCGGCGCGCGGCGCGCACCACGCGGCGCACGGCTTGCGACCCCTCGCGATGTCCACGCGCGCGGGGCAGGCCCCGGAGCTGCGCCCAGCGGCCGTTGCCGTCCATGATGATCCCGACGTGTTTGGGCAGGTTACGGGCTTCGACCAAGGTCATCTTCGGGTGCGCTCAGGTACCACGGATCGGCCGCAGAAGGTAGTTGAGCAACGGGTTTCCCCGAGCCGACGTATCTCGGAGGTCTCTTTCCGTCGATTGCCGGGCGCGGGACGGCGACCTACATTTGAACCGAGACCGTGCAGCCCTTCGCTCCACCCCCGTACGGACCTCGTCCTCGGCAGTCCACGCCTCCGGCCTCTGCCGGCGTGCACTGGGTGGTGTGGTTGCTCGGGGGCGGCGCGCTGCTCTTCGCGTTCGCGATCGGGCTCGTCGTCGTGCTCTGGCGCGTCATGACCCCCTCGCACCGGCCCGTGACCTACGTCACCTACGGCGGAGCCGGGTACACGACGAGCCCGCACGGCGTCCGGAGCGGCACCATCCCCGGGCTGGGCTCCAGCGCAGGCTCGGGCTCGGGCGCGGCGGCGGTGGATGACGAGGATCTGCAGGTGACCCCGGGGCCGAAGCTGCCCGCCGTGAAGCGCCAGGTACCCGTGCACCCCATGAGCTTGCTCGACGGCTGCAGCAAGAGCGATCTCGACGGCGTGGAAGACCGCATCGACGGCGCGGTCCACGTCGGCGCGCCCCTCTACAACGACGGCGATTTCGAGGGCTGCTACCACGCCTACGAGTCGACCGCGCAGACCATCGAGAAGAACCTGCCGAAGAGCTGCAAGGGTCCCGCGACCGCGCTCAAGGCGGGCCGCGACCGCGCCTCGAAGCTCACGACCCCGGCCGAGCAGGCGTGGGCCATGCGCGACGCGTTCGACGGCCTGCTCGACGTGATCGACCGCAAGGGCCCTGACCTCTAGCCGAGGCTCGTCCGAGGCGCGAGCCATCCCTCTTGCCACCAGGGCACCGAACGTGGTGGGGTTTGGCCGAATGGGCGTTCCTGAGCGTACGAAGGGCCAGGTCATCGCGGGGCGCTTCCGCCTCGTCGATCAGATCGGCCGCGGCGGGATGGGCAGCGTGTGGCTCGCCCGCCACCTCACGCTCAACGTCGACGTCGCCGTGAAGTTCATGGACGCCGCGTTCCAGGCGGGCGACGAGACGATGCTCAAGCGCTTCCAGAAGGAAGCGGAGGCCGCGGCCTCCATCCAGAGCCCGAACGTGGTCAAGATCCTCGACTTCGGCAAGGACCAGACGGGCCGGCCGTACCTCGCGATGGAGCTGCTCAAGGGCGAGGAGCTCGAGCAGCGCCTCGAGCGCGAAGGGCCGATGTCGCTCGATCTGATGAAGCGCATCGTCGTCGAGACGTGCAAGGGCCTCGCGGCGGCCCACGCGGCGGGCGTCATCCACCGCGACCTCAAGCCCGAGAACGTCTTCCTGGCCAAGGACATCCACTCGCGCGCCGACGAGAGCGGCGTCCACCGCGACGTGGCCGTGAAGCTGCTCGACTTCGGCATCGCACGGGCCGACCGCGAGCTGTCGGAGGCGGGCAACCTGACGATCACCGGGCAGCTGCTCGGCACGCCGATGTTCATGTCGCCGGAGCAGGCGCTCGGCAAGAAGGACATCGACGGCCGCAGCGATCTCTATTCGCTCGGCGTCGTCGCCTACAAGTGCCTGACCGGGCAGCCGCCGTACGAGGAGAGCGACACGGTCGGCGAGATCCTGGTCTCGATCACGACCAAGGAGCCACGCGATCCGACGCAGCTCCGCAAGGATCTGCCACCCGCGGTGGTGGCGTGGCTGAAGAAGGCGCTCGCCAAGGAGCGCAAGGATCGCTTCCAGACGGCGAACGAGATGGCCAAGGCGTTCGTGGAGGCGTGCGACGTGCGCAAGATGCACGTGTCGTTCAGCGGCCTCGAGGTGGACGACACGAGCCGGCCGCGCATCGACTTCGACGTGGCGAGCGAGCGCGCGGCGCAGACGCTGGCGGACACCGGCCCCGGGTCGACGAAGGCCAAGGCGTCCGCGCCGAAGGCGAGCGCCGCGGCGACGGCTGCCCCGGTGAAGAGCGACCGGCCCCCGGCGCCGAAGGCGAAGTCGCGGGCGAAGTCGCGGGACAGCTCCGCGATGATCTACGTGATCGCCGCGCTCGCGGTGACCGCGGGCGCGGGCGTGGCGTACGTGCTGTTGCACCACTGAGGCTCCGTCACGGGCACGTCGTCGCCGACGGATCGCACGGCGCCGTGCACGCGCCGTACGGGGCGTACTCGCTGCCCGTGGGAATGCAGTACGCGCCGGAGACGTCGTCGTTCAGCGTCCCGATCGGCATGACGAGCTGCACGCACTCCGTGCCTCCCGGGCACGCGCAGAATGTCCCTCCGCCGTTCGTGGTGCCGTCCGCGGCGGCGCAGCGACACGACCAGGTGACCGTGCGCGCGGCCTTGCGGTCGGCGCACTGGGGATCGACCAGCGCGCCCGTCTTCGGATCGGAGGGCGTGCCGGTGACCGGCGCTCCCGAAGGCGTCGTGCACGGCCCGACGCCGCTCGGAAACGGCCCGCCCGAGGCGCCGTCGACGGAGGGAAGCTGCGTTCCGTCCGCGCTCTGACCGTACGGGCACGTGACGCGGCCCCGAAAATGGTTCGCGAGGCACACGAGCACGCCAGGGTCCGCGTCGGGTGATGGAAGCTCGACGGAGACCATCTGCGCCTCGAAGCCGTTGAAGGTCGTGTCCTCCTCGACCGCCGGCGTGCACGGCTGCCCGATCTGCGCCCCGTTGTAGCGGTTGTCGACCTGGCCGCCGCAAGCAGCCACGACCGCTAACACCCACCCCACGCACACCCCTCGGTGGACCATCACGCTTTCCAATGGCCCAGGCGGGTGCGTTCCGTCGGAGGCGAGACGGAGACGGGGATGGGCCACCGCGCACGCGCAGGCCGGTCGCCCTCCCGCCGCACACGGTAGGGGGGCCAGCGGCATCTCATTTATTGGTCATACGACCTATATATCTGCGATGATGACAACTAATTCCGCGTATTTATGATTTTTATATTGGTTATTAGACCAACAAACAACTGCCGTGCGCCGGGTAGGCGCTCCCCGACTCCCTCATGAACACGACGGAGACGAATTACGGCACGCGCGTGTCGCGGTTAACACACCTCCCCGGCCGAGCGAAGGGCCCCCTACTTCTTCAACCCGTCGATCATCGCCCGCACCATCGCCATCTGCGGACCGGTCTTCTTCGCGAAATCCGGGCTGTCATAGCCCCAGAAGTCCCAGCACCCCTCCGGGTTCATCCCCGACTTCATCACCTGCGGGTACAGCACGATGACGTGGTTCGCGTCGGCCCACTCGTTCAGGCCCACGTGTGCGTAGAACGCGTCGCCCACGAGGCTCGCGCCCTGGAGGCAGCCGTGGAACGACACGTGCACTTTGCATGTTTCGCCGCCGCTGCACGACGCCGGCACGTAGGCGTAGGCCGTGTCGTCGAGGCTGTGGCTGCCCGGGTCCGCGGTGAACGCACCCTGCGGGATGGGGACGATGGCGCCGGTCGGCGCGGCGACGCGGGGCGCGAGCGTCCCGTAGATCTGCGCGAGCGCCAGGCCCGCGCCGTCGTAGGTGCACTTGCCGACGTAGGGCGTCTGCACGGCGTCGCACGGCGAGCCGTAGTCGAGCGTGGGCCAGGTGTGCGAGGTGGCGGGGCGCCGGTTGACGTACTGGATCGACGCGCTCGGGACGAAGGCGGCGTAGAAGGACTGGAGCGCGTCCACGACGGCCGGGGCCACGACGATGTCGTCCGCGCCGCTGAAGAGGAAGACCTTCTGCGCGGCGAGCGCGGCGGGGTCGTCGATGGCGCCGGCCTGGAAGTTCTGGTTCGCCGTGGCGATGCAGGCCTGCACGTCCGGCGCGGGGGAGCCCTGCGCGCAGTTCGTCAGCGCCTTGGTGGCCGAGCCCTGCGAGCACATGTACGGACCGCCCGCGAAGACGGCGGCGCCCTTCATGATCGAGGAGAAGGCGAGGTGGAACTGGACGGCCATGAAGCCGCCCGACGAGAGGCCCGACACCGACGTGCCCGAAAGGTCGATCGCGTAGTGGGGCACGACGGGCGCGGCGTCGGCCGCGTCGGCGGCGTCGGCCATCGCGTCGGCGGATGCGTCGCCCAGGGGCTTGGCGTCGCTGCCCGAGTCCGCCGGCGGTGCGATGGTGTTGCTGCCGCATCCGAAGAGGAGCGCAAGGGCGAGAGCGAGGTTCGTCGTGGCGCGCATGGGGAGCGAGGAGCCTAGCACCAAGCGCGCGCGGGGAAGCTAATGGACGGCGTCCGGGAGCCTGTCGACCTTGACGGTCCACTTCGGAGCGGGCCCGCTCGCGGAGTACGCGCACGACAGGCTGCCGCCGGCGTCGCCGGCGAGGCGTCGAGCGAGCGCGACCAGGCACGAGCCCTCCAGCGCCTCACGCCACGCTTCGAAGTCGACCTGCGATGACGCGCGCACCTTGCCGGCCTCCACGCTCAGCCTGACGCGCAAGGGAAAGGAGCCGCGGTATCCCACGCGGTACGAGACGAGCCCCCAGAGGCACTTCTCGAGCTCGGATCGCTCCTCGGGCCCGAGCTCGCAGGAGGCGGGCCCCGCCTCGACTTCGAGGGCAGCGGCGGACGACGACGGGCCCGCGGGCGCCGCCGCCTCGACGAGGGCCGCAGCGTCGGCGTGGACCGGGGACGATTTGCCCGCCTCGCAACCCAGGAGCAGGAGAAGGGAGAGCACGGCGGCGAGCGGGGCCGTCCGATGGGTCATGCGTCGTCTCCGACAAGGGCGCGGGCAGAAAGTTCACGAACCGCGCTGGCCCGCGAGATGCAACCCGCTCCGCCATGCGTGCCCTCCTCCGCCTCGGCCTCGCGCTGGCCGTGCCGTGCGCGTGCGACACCCGCTTGCCCGCGCAGCCCGATGCATCGATCCACGCCGATCCCCCCGACCTTGCCGGCGGCGCCTCGTCGCCGTCGAGCGCGCCGGTTCTCCAGTTCCACGGGAGCGCGACGCGCGACGGCGTCTACGTCGACCCCGCGATGACCGCCAAGGCCGCCGCGGCCATCCACGGCGACGCGACCTTCTCCGTCACGCTGCCCGGCCAGGTGTACGCGCAGCCGCTCTGGGTGACGAACGGACCGGGACAGAAGGAGGCGTTCGTCGTCGCGACCGAGAGCAACCACGTGATCGCGATCGGCGCGAAGGGCGAGGTTCTGTGGGACCGTGGCTACGGCGCCGCGGCGAGCGCCGGCCTCCCGTGCGGCAACATCGCGGTCGGCGGCGCCACGCTCGGCATCACCGGCACGCCGGTGATCGACGCGGCGTCCCGCACGATCTACTTCGACGCGATGACGCGCGCGGGCGGCTCCGCGCCTCGGCATCTGATCCACGCCGTGTCCATCGACGACGGCGCGGAGAGGCCGGGTGGCTGGCCGGTCGACGTGAGCTCCGCGGTGCCGGGCTTCGACTCGCCCCACCAGAACCAGCGCGGCGCGCTGCTGCTCCTCGACGGCATCGTCTACGTCCCGTACGGGGGTCACTTCGGCGATTGCCTGCCCTACTACGGCTGGGTGGTCGGCGTGAACGTGGCCAGCCCCTCGAGCGTGCAGGCGTGGCGCGCGGCCGGCCCGCCGACCTGGAACACGCGTCCGCCGGTGGGCGCGGCGGGGATCTGGGCGACGGGCGGCCTCGCGAGCGACGGGTCGTACGTCTACGCGGCGACCGGCAACTCGATGAACGGCGGCTTCGCCTCGACGCCCTCGTGGGTCGGGGGCGACGCGGTCTTCAAGCTCGCGGCGGGCCCGAAGTTCTCGAACGAGACGACCGACTACTATTACCCCTCCAACTGGCGGACGCTCGACGAGCGCGACACCGATCTCGGCGGGGCGAACCCGGTGCTCGTCGACATGCCCGGAGCGCCCTATCCGCACGTGGTCGTCGTGCTCGGCAAGGACGGCAAGATCTACCACTTGAACCGCGACGACCTCGGCGGGCAGGACGGCGCGCTGTTCGTCGGCACCGTGGCCGACGGCGCGGTCAACAGCAGCGCCGCCGCGTACACCACGCCGCGAGGGACGTACGTCGCGTTCCGCACCTCCGGCAGGGCGCACGGCTGCGCGAACGGCGGCAACCTGGGCGTCGCGAAGATCCGCCCCGACAAACCGCCCACGGCGAGCGTCGTCTGGTGCTCGAGATCCTCGAGCCTCGGCTCGCCGATCGTCACCACGCCCGACGGGAAGTCGAGCTTCGTCGTCTGGGACGCCAGCACGCGCCTGTACGGCTACGACGGCGACACCGGCGCGCTCGTCTTCGACGGCGACAAGGATCCGGGCGACGCGATGCC
>DATIQP010000015.1:0-1813 GCA_035470765.1 Polyangiaceae bacterium
CCGCTGCCGGGCACGCAGCTCTTCGAGCAGCGCAAGGAGCGGATGAACGGCCACCCGTGGTTCAAGTACGACATGCACCACGCGCTGTGGCGGCCGCGCCTGGGCGAGCGACGCTTCTTCGAGCTGTACGCCGAGACGTGGCGGCGCTCCGTGCTCAACCTCCGCGGCGACAAGTCGCTCGCCGACTGGCTGAGGGGCGTGAAGCTCCGCGAGGCCGCGGACCTCGCGCGGATGCTGGTGCAGACCCAGCGGATGATGCGGCCCGAGGCCTACCTCGAGGAGTATTGATCAGTCGCCGTCGGCGATGGCGCGCAGCAGCGTCCGGTCGACGATCCCGATGCGCATGCGGTTGGTCACGATCGCGCCGCGCCGCGCCAGCGCCGCGATCGCCCGGGACAGCGTCTCGGGCTTCATGCCCAGGAGGCCCGCCACGATGGAGCGAGGCAGCGAGCGGGAGGTGTTGCGCTCCGCGCCTTCGAGCAGCCACTCGGCGACGCGCTGGCGGGCGTTCCCGTCGGCGGTCGCGCGGCGCGGGTTGTCCCTGCACCACGTGAGGAGCGTGCACTCGAGGACGGTGAGCGCCGCGCCTTGCCTGGTGATCCACGCCGCCATGTCGGCGCGGGACGCGGCGCAGACGGTCACCTCGGTGGCCGCGCGCGCCGTGTCGACGTAGGTGTCGCGCACGAGGCCCTCGAGGCCGAGGATCGAGCCGGTGCGGCGTACGGCGTGGGGCGCGGCCTCTCCGTCCTCGTGGCCGGCCGCGCGCGAGAGCGCCACGGCGCCGTGCTTGACGTAATAGAAGGTGTCGGCGCGCTCCCCCGCGACGTAGAGGCACGTCCCCGCCGCGCGGCGGCGGTCGATCATCGGACAGCGCCCACCGCGCCCCACGCCCGACGCGATTCCGATCGGGCAGGTGACGCAACTCAGTCCAGGCTCCGGAAGATTCATCTGTGCGCATTGTGTGCGCTCGTCCCCGTGACGCCAAATGACATCGATCATGTCATCGGTCTGGCTGATGCGCCTAATGTGCCGCCACTTCGATGACCCAGCCCACCATGAATCCCCTCGATCTTTACCGGCTTCCTTGGAGCCTGACCGACAACCCCATCGCGTGGCTCGAGCCGACGCAGCAGTGCAACCTCGCCTGCGACGGTTGCTACCGGCAAAACGTCAAGAGCCACAAGTCGATGAGCGAAGTGGAGGCGGAGCTCGACACCTTCGCCCGCCTGCGCAACTTCGACGGCGTGTCGATCGCTGGCGGTGACCCGACGCTCCACCCGAACGTGGTCGAGATCGTCCACCAGGTGACGGCGATGGGCCGCAAGGCCATCATCAACACCAACGGCCTCGGGCTCAGCTACGAGATGCTGCGGGAGATGAAGGCCGCGGGCCTCGTGGGCCTCACGTTCCACGTCGACTCGCACCAGGGCCGGCCCGGCTGGCGCGAAAAGACCGAGGCGCAGATGAACGAGCTGCGCTCCGAGTACGTCGATCTCGTGTCGCGCGTCGGCGATCTCGCCATCGCTTTCAACTCGACGGTCTACGAGGACACGCTCGAGCAGGTGCCGGACGTCGCCTCGTGGGCGGCTCGCAACATCGACCGCGTCAACACGATCGTCTTCATCATGTACCGCGCCGCCCAGAAGGAGGGCTTCGAGTACTTCGCCAACGGCAAGAAGGTCGACATGTCGGAGCTGGTCTACACGATCGACGCTCCGCGCAAGACCGACATCAACGCGCACGACGTCGTGGCGCAGATCCGCAAGTCCGACCCGCTCTACCAGCCCTGCGCGTACCTGAACGGGACGTTCGA
>DATIQP010000016.1:0-3234 GCA_035470765.1 Polyangiaceae bacterium
CGGCGTGCACGGCGCCGAGAGCGAGTCGATCGATCTCGACGCGCGCGCGGGCGAGCTGGGCATCGTGAAGGGCAACACGTACGCGATGGACGCGTTCAGCGCCGAGCGTCACACGGTCGACTCGCACTTCCGCATCGACACGACGCTCCAGTTCACCAACTGCAACCCCATCGTCCACTAGGCCGGTGCCAGCTCCCGTGGGCGCGCGGCTCGGTCTGCTATGGTCGGCGTTTTGCGCCATCCCGCTAGGGTGCGCGCTCGGCGTGTCCGTCAGCGGGGGCGACGCCCACCCTCACGACGGGGGCAGCTCGGACGGAAGTCTCGTCCTCGACCTCGACGCGGTGGCATCTCCGGGCGACGCGGGCTCGAACGACTCCGGCAAGTCCGACGGGGCGCCGGACGCGGCGCCGCCACCGCCGCTGCCGTGCGACTCGAAGTTCACCGTGCCCTCGGTGGTGTACGCCAACACGACGTTCGCAGTCGGCTTCACCGACAGCGTGGGTTGGGTCTACATCGGCCTGTCGGTCTCCGGCCCTGGCTCTCCCGTCGCCCAGCTCACGAACATCACGGGCAGCTTCACGTGGCACTTCGACGTCTGGGGTCAGGCCGCAGGCAAGCTGCACATGGTCTTCACGAAAGACAACGGCACGAACGTCGCCTCCTGCGATCTCGCGGTGCAGTGAAGAGGTGGTCGCAGCGCGGCCGTCGCGAGCTTGGCCAGCGTGCCTGCATCCGATGCGTAGTCGCAAAGTCGCGCGCGGAGCGCGTCGATTGCCGGCGTCCGAAGCGTGTGACGGCCTCGATGTTGCAGCCGACCTCTTCATCATCTTCCAAGGAGGATGTCATGGAGAACCTGATCAACGACATCTGCCAGAAGACTGGACTCGATCGCGAGACTGCAGAGAAGTTCGCCATGTACCTGAAGGACAACCTCACGAGGATCCCCGAGCTCCTGCAAGGCGTTCCGGCGACCGGCGGCCTGAAGGGCATCGGCGGCGGCGTGAGCAGCAAGCTCGGCGACGTCCTGGGACGCCACGGCTAAGAGGGGCCCCTCGCGGCGCACGGGACGTGCCGCGTCGCTGACCGGTCGTCCCGTCGCCTGTGCTGCGAGGCGCCGACTGCTATGCTCCAGCGCGTGCGCACCGTCCCGGCGTTCGGCTCGTTCGCGCTGCTCGCGACCTGCGCGGGAGGCCAGGTCGGGCCAGAGCACGCGCAGGACTACCGGCCCGCGAGCGTGACCGCGGCGCCCGCACCCGCGCCAACGTCGGCCCCGGAGGCCCACCGCGACGACACGCCGATCTACGAGCCAGATCCCTCGGGCCACGCGGTCGCCATCCTGCGCGCGAACGCGCCGAACATCCGCTACGCGGCCCTCGACGCGGCGAGCTGCGAGGCGGAGCTCGGGCGCCGCGAGGTGCCGTTCGTGCGCGCGGCGGCGACGCCCGGAGTGCTCGACCCCGTGCGCCTGCGCGGCCCCTTGCACGGCGTCACGATCCACTCGCCGCTCGGCCCGTCCGCGCAAGAGCGCTCGCTGATGGAGATCTTCGACTGCCGGCTGGTACTCGCGCTGGACGACTTCGCCGCGCAGGTGGTCGGGCCCCGCGGCGTCGTGGAGATGACTCACCTCTCGGCGTATCGGTCGCGCGCGTCTTACGGTTGCACTCCCAAGTACGCGGGCAAGCAGCACTGCGCGGCGCTCGCGGTCGACGTCGCCAAGTTCACGCGCAAGGACGGCTCGGTGCTGGACGTCGAGCGCGACTTCCACGGCCACCCGGGGCAGTCGTCGTGCACCGGCGGCGCCCACCCGAACCCGCCGAGCCCCGCCGCGGCGGAGCTCTGGGGCTTCGTCTGCGACGCCGCGGCGCGCGGCCTGTTTCACGTGATCCTCACGCCGAACTACAATGCCGAGCACCACAACCACTTCCACCTCGAGATCACGCCGGACGCCGGGTGGATGCTCATTCGCTGACGGCTACCGCGCAGAGGGCACCTTGCGCGTCATCGTCGCGGCCTCGACGTGAGCGCAGCCTGCCCGGGCGAGCGCCTCGGCGCCGACCAGCAGAGCGAGACCGCCCGCGTCCACCTCGTTCTTGATGGATCGCTCGCGGACGAGCGCGCACTCCTCGCACGTCGCGATCACGAGCACGTCATCGTCGTCGATGGGCGTCCACGTGATGTTCACGGAGCTCTGCGCCGCACGATCCGCCGCCGCCATGTGCACTTCTCCCCCAGAAATCCATACGGCGCGTCAGCCCGATGACAAGTGGCATTTTGCCACGCAGGCGACGACCGGCAGCGGTACGGGCGCAAAGTTCGCACATCGTTCCCGGTCAGTCGTTCGGGTCGTCCACGGCGACCTGGTCGGTCTCGAAGGTGGGCGCCCCTTCGAAGCGCGCCACGTCGACGTTGACCGCGCCGCGGTCGTAGACGTCGATCACCAGCACGTGGTGAAAGGCGTGGTCCGGGCTGGAGCGGGCGAGCGGCGCGCCCAGCCCTCCTGTGATGTAGCAGCGGATGCCGCCCTGGTCGTAGCGCGCGAACTCGTGGAGGTGGCTCTCCAGAATGAGATCGACGTGCGCCTTCTCGAAGAGCGCGAACGCCACGTCCGAGTCGGCGACCGCGTCGGGGCCGTCGGAGTCCATGCTGTGGGTGGTGACCTTGTTGTGAGCGAGCGGCTTGTGCACGCCGACGAAGATGTGGCGCACGTCCGGGTCGAAGCGCGCCTGGTCGAGATCCGCCGCGAGCCACGCGAGCTGGTCGGCGCCGAAGCCCTTCTGGCTGACGTTGTCGAGCGCGACGAAGTGCACGCCGCCGGCGAGGTTGGCGGAGTAGACGATCTTGTTCGCGAGAGAGCTCTTCACGGGCGTCCCGGGGGTGCCGAGGAAGTGCTCGCGGAACTCCTTCTCGGCGGGGCCTTGCCCGACACCGAGGGCGCCAAGGAGCTTCACCTCGTGATTGCCGAGCACCGGGTAGAACGGAATCGGGGCGAGCGCGCCGAGCTCCTTGCGGAAGTGGGCGTCGAACGAGGGCGTGAGCTCCATGTCGCCGAGGAACAGAAACGCGGACGCCCCGCGCACCTTGGCCAGGTCGAGGGCCCACGGCAAGACGTGGGCGCCGTCCTGCCGGGAGTCACCGCCGACGAGGAACCGGACGACGCCGGGCGGCGGCGGCGTGACCGCGGACCGTGGTGGGTGCGCGGGCTGCGGGGCTTCGCCGCCGCAGGAGAGGAGCAGG
>DATIQP010000017.1:0-2258 GCA_035470765.1 Polyangiaceae bacterium
CGACCTTCTCGCGCGCGGTGCGCGCCATGCGGAGCCGGGCGTTCGCCTGGTGGATGCCGCCGATCGTCGAGCCCCAATCCCACACGTCCCAGGAGAGCGTACCGCCGACGTACGCGCCGTCCTTCTGCTGGAACGGCGACCCCTCGACGTGCTGGTAGCTCGCCATCAGGTTGAGCTGCGGGGCCCACTTGAGCCACGCGATGCGCACTCCGCCCTGGGCCTGCTGGATGTGCTTGTCGACCTCGCGCAGCTCGACGCGCTCTTCGACCGCGCGCTGCTCGGCGCGCTAGAGCGTGACGTCGTTCCCGACGGACGGCTCGCCGGCGAGCGGCACGGCGTCGATGGCCGCGCTCGGGCTGAGGCCCATCTGCACCGCCAACCGGGAGCGCGTGAGGCTGACGTGTGCGCGCGCCAGGATCTGGCGTTGCTTGGCGTTGGCGACCGCGAGCTCCGCGCGCAGCACGTCGTCCTTGCTCACCACGCCGTTGTCGTGGAACGAGTTCGCCCGCTTGCGCTGCCCGTCGAGCTGCTCCACCGACGCCGAGGCGACTTCTTCGAGGCGCTCCGCTTGGAGCAGCCGATAATAGGCCTCGACCGTCCTGAAGTAGCCGACGTCGCGCAGCGTCGCCTCGCGCTGGATGGCGGCGACATCGACGCCGAGATCGCGCACGCGGTACGTCTCGTAGAGCGACCAGAGGCCCGTGATGGGCTGGATCGCCGACGCCGAGAAATTCCAGGTGAGCTGGTCGCGAACCGGGAAGTTGACGGGCGGCTGCGATGGGTCGAGCTGGAAAGGGATGCTGTAGTCGGAGTTCCACTCCTGGAGTGATCCGTCGACGCGCAGCAGCGGGCCGAGCCGGCCGCCCGCTTCCAGGCGGCCCCCGCGCGCGACCGCCACCTGGTCGGTGCTGGTCTTGATGTCCGGGTTGTCGCGCAGCGCCGCGGCCACGCACTCCGCCAGCGACATCTTGCGCACGGGCACGTCTTGCGCGCCCGCGGGCGTGGCCAGCGTGACGGCCCCGGACGCGGTGAGGGCGAGGACGGCGGCCTGCAAAATACGACTCATGGGGGTGTTGACCTCTATCTTCACCAAGTGATAGCAATCTTACAAAGGATGAATCAAGATTCATCTTCTGCCATGCGCCAGAAGCCCGAACGCCTCCGCGCTCGAATGAAGGCTGCCGTCCACGACGCCATCCTCGACGCCGCGGAGCGCACGGTCGCCGAGGACGGGGTCGAGGCCGCGAGCCTGCAGGCCGTCGCCCGTCGCGCCGGCATCGCCGTCGGCACCATCTACAACTATTTCGAGGACCGGCAGGAGCTGTTCATCGCGCTCTTCGACGCGAGGCGGGTGGAGATGCTCGCCGCCGTCGACGCATCGCTCAAGGAGCACGCCCGCGAGCCGGCCGCGCGGCAGCTCACCGCGTTCGTGGAGAGCGTCCTCGGGCACTTCGAACGCCGGCGCGACTTTCTGCGCGTCGCGTTCGCGACCGAATCGCTCCGCATGCAGATGATGCGCGACAAGCGGCCCATGCTGGTGCAGCTCGAGGAGCGCGCGGCCCGCATCATCGCTCGCGGAGTGCGCGAGAAGGTCTTGCGCGCGGAGGGGGCCGAGCTCTACGGCCCTGCGTTCGTGGGCATGATGCGCGGCGCTCTGCTCGCGCGCTTGCTCGGCGAAAGCCACGCGTCGAAACAGGAGGCCGTCCGCCTCGTCGAGCTCTTCTTGCACGGAGCCGCGCGTCGATGACCATGCCCGCGCCCAACAAGTGGGTGGTCACCGCCGCCATCGGCTTCGGCTCGCTCATGGCCGCCATCGACTCGTCCATCGTCAACGTCGCGATGCCCGTCATTCGCGGCACGGTCGGCGCGACGCTCGAGGAGATCACGTGGATCTCGACGGCGTACATCATCGCCACCGTCATGGTGATGCCGCTCACCGGCTTCCTCGGCAGCTTCTTCGGGCAGAAGCGCATCTACCTCATCAGCCTCTTCGTCTTCCTCATCGGCTCGGCGCTGTGCGGCCTCGCGCGCAGCCTGCCGGCGCTCGTGCTCTTTCGCGCGCTGCAAGGCCTCGGGGCGGGCGCTCTCCAGCCCACGCAACAAGCCATCCTCCGCCAGACGTTCCCGCCGAAGGAGCAGGGCATGGCCATGGCGATGTTCGCGATGGTCATCATGATCGGGCCCGCCGTCGGCCCGACGCTCGGCGGCTGGCTCGTCGACAACTACAGCTGGCCCTGGATCTTCTACATCAACCTCCC
>DATIQP010000018.1:0-1985 GCA_035470765.1 Polyangiaceae bacterium
GGCCGACGTCGACAAGGCCATCCGGAGCCTCGGCGAGCTGCCCGCGGGCACCCGCGTCAACGTGCGCGGGCAGAGCGAGAGCATGCGCA
Organism: Polyangiaceae bacterium; assembly: GCA_035470765.1. GTDB lineage: Bacteria > Myxococcota_A > Polyangia > Polyangiales > Polyangiaceae > DASXHD01. The sequence goes on from DATIQP010000018.1 coordinate 90, forward strand.
GCTCGTTCCGGAGCCTCGGCTTCGGCTTGATCCTGGCGACCTTGCTCGTCTACTTGCTCCTGGTCGTGCTCTACCAGTCCTGGCTGGACCCGTTCATCATCCTCTTCGCGGTGCCCGGCGCCATCGTCGGCGTGCTCTGGATGCTCGCCGCGACGGGGACGACGCTCAACGTCGAGTCGCTGATGGGGACGATCATGAGCGTCGGCGTTTCGGTGTCGAACAGCATCCTGCTCGTCAATTTCGCGAACGAGCTGCGCGCGCAGACCGAGATGGATCCCGCCGCGGCGGCGCTCGAGGCGGGCAAGGTGAGGCTGCGGCCGGTGCTCATGACCGCGCTGGCGATGGTCCTCGGCATGATCCCCATGGCCAGCGGCCTCGGCGAGGGCGGCGAGCAGAACGCTCCGCTCGGGCGCGCGGTGATCGGCGGACTGGTCTTCGCCACGTTCACCACGCTCTTCTTCGTGCCGATCGTCTACTCGCTGCTGCGCAAGCAGCCGCCGACCAAGCACCGGCTCGACGAGCGCTTCGCGCTGGAGAGCGCGGGCGCGTCGAAGGAGGCGCACGCTTGAAATCGTGGGCCATGGTGCTGGCGGGGCTCGCCGTCGTCGCGGTCGCGGCGAGCGGAACGGCCGCGCTCGTGATCTCGCGCAGCCGCGCGGAGTCGCGCGAGCGCGCCGAGCGCGTCCAGGAGCTCGCGAAGGGCCCGCGCGTCGAGACCGCCCGCGTCACCGCCGCGCCGCCCGTCCGCGACATCACGCTGCCCGGCGAGGTCCACGGGCTCGCCGAAGCGACGCTCTACGCGAAGATCAGCGGGTATTTGCGGATGATCCAGGTCGACAAGGGCGATCACGTCAAGAGCGGGGAGATCCTCGGCGTGATCGAGGCCCCGGAGGTCGCCGATCAGGTCGTCTCGAAGCGGGCCGACCTCGCCATCAAGAAGCTCACCGAGGCGCGCTACGCGCCCCTCGCGAAGAGCGGCATCGTCACTCAGCAGGACTTCGATCAGGCCAAGGCGAACGTGAAGATCGCCGAGGCGGAGCTCAAGCAGATCGAGTCCCTCAGCGGCTACCAGGTCATCCGCGCTCCGTTCGAGGGCGTGGTCACGGCGCGCTTCGCGGACCCCGGCGCGCTGCTGCAGGCCGCGACGCAGAGCGTGAACGCGCTCCCGCTCGTTTCGATCGCCAACATGGATCGCGTGCGGGTGCAGGTGTTCCTCGCCCAGGGCGAGGCGCTCTTCGTGCGCGAGGGAGACCGCGCCGTGCTGTGGGCCGACGAGAAGCCCGACGTGCGCACCGAGGCGACCGTCACGCGCCTCGCGAAGGGCCTCGATCCTCGCACCCGGACGATGCTCACCGAGGTCGAGATCGACAACACACGGCCCGGCTTCTACCCGGGGAGCATCGTCCGCGTGAAGCTGTCGCTGGCCATGCCCGAGGCCCTCGCGGTGCCGGCCGACACGCTCCTCGAGTCGGAGGGCAAGTTCGTGGTGGCGCGCGTCGACGGCGATCGCGTGCGCTTCGTCGGGGTGGAGGTGGTCGACACGGACGGCAAGGAGACGCACGTGCGCGGCGAGCTGAAGCCCGGCGACGTCGTCGTGCGCCATCCGGGCGACGATGTCGTCGACGGCGCGCGCGTGCGGGCGCAGCCCTGAGCGCTACAGACCCTTGATCGCGTCGCTGCAGGCCTGCTTGTCGACGCCGGTGCCGAGCAGCCAGCTCGTGATGCACGTCTCGCCGGGATCGTTGGTCGGCGCCAGCGCCGGCCCTCCCTTGTGCGCCTGGAGCATGAGCGGCTTGGCGAGGATGAGCAGGGTGCGCGGCTTGTCCTCGCCGGCGACGACGCGCGACGTCTCCTCCGGCTCGAGCCCGATGACGGCGCGGTAGTTGGCGGCGATCT
>DATIQP010000019.1:0-9701 GCA_035470765.1 Polyangiaceae bacterium
CGAGCGACGAGGACGAGGCGTGAGCCATCTCAAGGTGCTGCTCGTGACCCAGGACGCCGAGGTCCGTCAGGTCGCGGAGGCTGCGTTGATGGAGCCCGGCGAGACCGTGCTCCCCGCGAGCGACCTCGCCGGCGCCCTCGCCCTGTGTGTCGAGCATGCGCCGGACCTCGCGGTGATCGACGCCGCCATGCCCGGTGGGTCGGCGCTCGCACTCGGGCACCACGTGCTCGCGAGCAGCACCAAGACGGCGATCTTCCTCCTGGCCCCAGCGGCCAACTTCGACGTGGCCGCGGAGGCGCTCGCGCTCGGCGCGAGCGGCATCATCGTGGCGCCCGTCACGGGTGATGCGGTGCTTCGCGCGGTCGCCGACGTCCGAGGCCGCATCCTCGCCGACGAGCGCGTCGTCAAGCTCGCGTCCGAGGTGCGCGACGCAGCCGAGCTCGTCGATGTGATGACGCAGGCGTTGGTCGTGGCGAAAGCAGGCGATCCGCGAGCGCTCGGCGAGACGCTGCTCACGCTATTTTTGATTGCGAGCGGCTCGCGCGGCGTTGCCATCTACGGCGAAGAGAGCGGCGAGGACGGGACGCGGCCGCGCATCGCCGCCTACGGTACGTCGCTCGAGCTGCTCGACCGCTACAACGACCTCGAGCTCGCGCAGCTCGCCACCGGGCGGCAAGGCGAGGTGATCGGGCTCGCGTCCGGCTCGCACATGTTCGGCTGCGTGCTGCTCGAGCGGCCCGACCCGATGCGCACGGCGCGCGTGCATCGGGTCATCGAGTTCGCGACCGCGCTGCTGCCCTTGTCGGTGCTCGCACGTTCGGCGATCGCCGAGGAGCCGACGGCGCCGCGATCGCGGGCGCTCCCCGCAGAGGTGTTCGAGCGGCTCGTCCAGCGCGACGCGGACGCAGCGCGGCCGAGCGGTGCCGACCTCGTCGTCGTGTGCGCGGTGGCGCGGGGCTCCGACCCTATCGAGCTCGGGATGCTGGGCGCGGCCCTCGCGCAGCCGGGTGCGGCGCTGGGCATGGGACACGGCGGCGAGGCCTACGTCTTGCTGCCGCGGACGACGCTCACGGCCGCGCGCGCCATGCTCGTCGAGATCGCCCTGCCGTGCGGAGTCGTGTCCGCGCCGGCCGACGGGCGCAACGCGGAGGTGCTGATGCGGATCGCCCGGGAGCGGGCGCGTCGCGCGGCGCAGAACGGGCCGCTCCCCCGCTCGCTGCGCGACAAACCCCTCGCCGAAGCGCTCGGTGCCGTGGTCTCGCCTCCGGATGGGTCGGCGCTGGTCCCGCTCGAGGTCCGGGCCGAAGCCGTCGAGTCGATGGTGCTGCACGCCTGCCGGCGCGCGCGCGCGTGCGGCGACGTGCGGTGCGTCGTGGGCCACGTGGGCGACGGCGCGCGCGTCGTGACCACCGTCCGCGACGCGGTGGGGCCGGCGGGCGCGGTTCGGGGCGTGCGCCTGCCGGACGAAACCGGTCCGGGATCGCTCGTCGTCCTCCTCGAGACCAAGCGCGCGAGCTGGGGCCTGGTGGTCCGGGTCCAGGAGGGCCGCGTGCGGGTCGCCCACACGGCCGATCCGCTTTCGTTGCAGATCCTGGAGTCCATGCTGGTGGGGGTGACATGAGCAGCGCGTCGGAGCGAGTGCGCAGCGTGAGGGAGATCCTCCGGGCGTCGATGCCCGCGGGCGAGCGCCGCGCGTGCATCGCCGTCTGCGCGTCGCCGGCTCGCCTCGCGACGCTCGAGCGCGCCACGCTGCGCGTCGGCTCGTTCCGCCCGCCGCCGGAGGCGTCCCCCCGCATCCCCGTGCCGCACGCGGTGGCGATCATGACGCTCGACGACGGCCTCGAGCTCGAGCTGCTCGGGGTCCCGCTCGTCGTAGCCTACGCCCCGCTGTGGCCGCTCGCGCTGTGCAACTCGCGCGCGGTGGTTCGCCTGGAGCCGGTGGGCGCCGCAGAGCTCGACGCCGCGTGCGCGTGGCTCGGCGTCCCGGTGCTCGATGTCGAGCGGCTCGTCGCCGGCTTCTCCGAGGACGACGAGGAGCAGGTCGCGACGATGCTGGCCAACGCCGTGACCGCGACGCCCTGAGCGCCTCGGGCCCGGCTACTCCTCGACGATGGTGCCGATCGGCTCGCCGAAGACGACGCGCTTGATGTTGCCCTGCGTCGTGAGCTTGAAGACGCGAATCGGCATGGCGTTGTCGCGGCACAGGGTGACCGCGGTCTGGTCCATCACGCCGATGCGATCGGCCAAGAATCGGTCGAACGTCATCTTCGGGAACATGGACGCGTCGGGGAAACGGACCGGGTCCCGATCGTAGACGCCCTCGACCTTCGTGGCCTTGAAGAGCGCGTCGGCGTGGATCTCCATCGCACGCAGCGCGGCGGCGGTGTCGGTCGAGAAGTAGGGGTTGCCGGTGCCCGCGGCGAAGATGACGACATGGCCCCGCTCGAGGTGGCGCATCGCGCGCCGGCGGATGTACGGCTCGGCCACCTGGCGGATCTCGATCGCGGTCTGCACGCGCGTGGGGACGCCGGTCTTCTCGAGCGCGTCCTGGAGCGCGAGGGCGTTGATGACCGTGGCGAGCATGCCCATGTAGTCGCTCTGGGCGCGGTCCATGCCGGCGCTGGCGCCCTTGAGGCCGCGGAAGATGTTGCCGCCGCCGACGACGATCGCGATCTGCACGCCGATGGCGTGGACTTCGGCGAGCTCGGCCGCAAGCTGCTTGAGCATGTCGGGCTGGATGCCGAAGCCGCCCTCGCGGCCGCAGAGGGCCTCTCCGCTGAGCTTGAGCACGATGCGCCGGTAGCGCAGGCCTGGGTGCAAGGGAGGCGGCGCGATGCTCGCGTCGTCGTCCTCGGGGCTTTGAGGCATGCCCTTCGATAGCTCCGGACGCCGCGGATCGCAATCCGAAGCCCGGCGCGGGCTGTGCTAAATGACGGCCATGCGCCAGGCCCGCCGTTTCTCGCTCACCCGCTCCGCGGCTCGTGCCGCGGGGGTGTGGCTCGTGGCGGCCGCGGCGTGCCTCGCGGGCTGCAAGGGCTGCGACGAGGGCGCCGTCCACGACGCCGACGGCGGCCACGCGGCCAGCGGCTCACTCACGCCGGAGCAGGCCGCCAAGGTCCTGGCGAAGGTCGGCGACACCACGATCACGCTGGGCGACTACGTCGCGGCGCTCGAGCACATGGACCAGTTCGACCGGCTCCGCTACCAGTCCCCGGAGCGGCGCAAGGAGCTCCTCGACGAGCTCATCGACGTCGAGCTGCTCGCGCAGGAGGCGACGGCGAAGGGGTACGACAAGGACCCGATCGCCCAGCAGGAGCTGCGTGGCGTGCTGCGCGACGCGATGCTCAAGGAGGCCCGGCAGGGCGCGCCGGCGCCGAACGACGTCCCCGAGCCGGAGGCGCGCGCCTATTTCGAGGCGCACAAGGCCGACTACCACGACCCAGAGCGGCGACGGCTGTCGATGATCGTGACGCGCGACGAGGCGAGCGCGAAGGCGGCGCTCGACCAGGCGAAGGGGACGGCGGCCGCGCAGTGGGGCGCGCTCGTTCGCAAGCTGTCGATCGACGCACAAGCGAAAGCGAACGTGCCGGTCGATCTGGCGGGCGACTTCGGGATGGTGGCGCCTCCGGGCGACACGCGCGGCGACAATCCGCGCGTGCCGGCCGAGGTCCGCGCGGCCGCGTTCGAGATCGACAAGCCCAACGACGTGCTGGGCCGCGCGGTCAAGAGCGGCGACAAGTTCTACGTGGTGAGGCTCACGCAGAAGGTGGACGCGCACGACCGCAGCTTCGCCGAGGCGGAGCGCTCGATCCGCGTCAAGCTGGCGCAGGACAAGGCGCGAAACAAAGAGGACGAGCTGTTCTCGTCGCTCCGCAAGCAGTTCCCGGTCAAGATCGACGACGCCGCGCTCGGCACCGTCCACGTCGACCCCCGCGCTCTCGATGGCGGAGCGGACTGACAACATGGCGACGTCTCCGCTCGCTTCGCCCGCGCGGAAGCTCGCGCTGGCGGGACGCCCGTCGCGGAAGGAGCCGCGCGACTGGCGCTGGCAGGTCCGCAACGCGGTGACCACGGTCGACGAGCTGGGCCGCGCGCTACACCTGACGGAGGCGGAGCTCGAGGGCGCCCGCCGTGCCGAGCGCGCGGGGCTGCCGATCGGCATCACGCCGTACTACCTCTCGCTCTGCGACCGCGACGATCCGCGCTGTCCCATCCGGGTGCAGTGCGTCCCCGACGCGCGCGAGGGCGGCGTCGCGCCGGGCGATCTCGCCGACCCGCTCGGCGAAGAGGCGCACACCGTCGCCCCGCACCTCGTGCGGCGCTACCCCGACCGCGTCCTGTTGCTCGTGAGCGACCGGTGCGCGGTCTACTGCCGCTTCTGCACTCGGTCGCGCATGGTCGGGCAGGGAGGCGGCGCGGTCGCGATGGAGGCCCTCGAGCCGGCGCTCGCTTGGGTGCGCGCGCACCCGGAAATTCGCGACGTGATCGTGAGCGGCGGCGACCCGCTCGCGATGAGCACCGAGCGCCTCGTGCGCATCGTCTCGGCCCTCCGCGGCATCGACACGGTCGACACCATCCGCCTCGCGACGCGTGTGCCGGTGACGCTGCCGATGCGCGTCACCGCCGAGCTCGTGCGCGCGCTCCGCCGCTTCCACCCGATCTGGGTGATGACGCACTTCAACCACCCGAAGGAGCTCACGCCCGCCGCCTTCCGGGCGTGCGCGCGCCTCGCCGACGCCGGCTTCCCGGTGATGAACCAGACGGTGCTCCTGCGGGGCATCAACGACGACGTGGCGACGCTCGAGCGGCTCTTCCGAGGCCTCGTGCGCGCGCGCGTCCGGCCGTATTACCTGCTCCAGATGGACCCGGTGCGCGGCAGCTCCCACCTGCGGACGCCGCTGGCGCGCGGCGTCGAGCTGATGGCCGCGCTCCAGGGCCGCGTGTCGGGCATCGCGCTGCCCAAGTTCGTGTGTGACACGCCCGGGGGCAAGGGCAAGGTCGTGCTCTCCCGAGACCCCGTCGTCGCGAGGCGGGAGGGCCGCACGACGGTGCGGACGTTCCGGGGTGAAGAGGTCGACTACCTCGATCCGTGACGCCCGAGTAGGATGGGCGCGCCATGAGCACCCCGTCCAAGCCTCCGTCCCCGCCGATCGCTCGCCTCGACGACATGAACCGTCGCGCGCTCGAAGGAGGCGGCGCCGCGCGCATCAAGAAGCAGCACGAGGGCGGCAAGCTGACCGCGCGAGAGCGCGTGGATCTGCTCGTCGACCCGGGATCGTTCGTCGAGCTGGGCCGCTTCGTCACCCACCGCGCGACCGAGTTCGGCATGGCCGACCAGAAGGTGCTCGGCGACGGCGTCGTCACGGGCTGGGGCCTCGTGGACGGGCGCAAGGTCTTCGTCTTCGCGCAGGACTTCACGGTCTTCGGGGGCTCGCTCTCGGGCGCCTACGCGCAGAAGATCTGCAAGCTGATGGACCAGGCGATGAAGGTGGGCGCGCCCGTGATCGGGCTCAACGACTCCGGAGGCGCGCGCATCCAAGAGGGCGTCGAGTCGCTCGCCGGCTACGCCGACATCTTCCTGCGCAACACGCTCGCGAGCGGCACCATCCCGCAGATCAGCGCGATCATGGGGCCGTGCGCGGGCGGCGCCGTCTACTCGCCCGCCATCACGGACTTCATCCTGATGGTCGAGGGGACGAGCTACATGTTCATCACCGGCCCGGACGTCATCAAGGCGGTGACGCACGAGGAGGTGACGAAGGAAGACCTCGGCGGCGCGAGCACGCACGCGAGCAAGAGCGGCGTGTGCCACCTCACCTCGCCCGACGACCGCACGTGCCTCGCGCAGGTGCGCGAGCTGCTCTCGTACCTGCCGTCCAACAACCAGGAGGACCCGCCTTTTCACCCGTCGAACGATCCCCCAAGCCGCGAGGTGCCGGAGCTCGACACGATGATCCCGCTCGAGTCGAGCAGGCCGTACGACGTGAAGGACGTGGTCCGCGCGGTCGTGGACGACGGCAAGCTGTTCGAGATCGCGGCGCCCTACGCGCCGAACATCGTCGTCGGGTTCGCGCGCATCGGGGGGCGCGCCGTCGGCGTGGTCGCCAACCAGCCGGCGGTGCTCGCCGGTGTGCTCGACATCGACGCGTCGGTGAAGGCCGCACGCTTCGTCCGCTTCTGCGACTGTTTCAACGTGCCGCTCGTCACCTTCGTCGACGTACCGGGCTTCTTGCCCGGCACCGATCAGGAGTCCGGCGGCATCATCAAGCACGGCGCGAAGCTGCTCTTCGCGTTCGCCGAGGCGACCGTGCCGAAGGTGACGGTGATCCTCCGCAAGGCCTACGGCGGCGCGTACGACGTCATGGCGAGCAAGCACATCCGCGCCGACGTGAACCTCGCGTTCCCGACCGCGGAGATCGCGGTCATGGGTCCCGAGGGCGCGGTCAACATCATCTTCAAGAACGAGATCGCCAAGGCGGAGAAGCCCGAGGAGGCCCGCAAGGCATTCGTTGCAGACTACAAGGAAAAGTTCGCCAACCCCTACAAGGCCGCGGAGCTCGGCTTCGTGGACGAGGTCATCTATCCGCGCACGCTGCGCCAGCGCCTGCACGCGGCGCTCGAGGTGCTCAAGGACAAGCGCGACACGAACCCGCCCAAGAAACACACCAACCTGCCGCTCTGAAGCGGCCCTTCAGCGCGCGAGGCCGAAGCTCACGTCGGTGATGCCGCTCGCGCGGAGCGCGTCGAGCGTGGCGACGATCTCGGAGAACGGGGTCGATGGGCTGGCAGCGACCATGCCGGCCTGCAGCGGCGCCGGCGCCGTGCCGCCGATCGACTGAATGCAGGCGCGCAGCCCCGCGACGTCGACCGCGCCGTTCGCGTGAGGTACGGCGAGGCCGGGCCCGGCACCCCTGCATCCCGGCGCGACGTTCGCGCCTGCGGAGTTCAGGCTGACCCCATCGCTCACGACGAGGACGGAGAGGGCGGGCAGCGAGAGGGTCTGCGGATCGACGTGCGGCGCGCGCACGACGATCTCCGCGGGCTGCCGATCGTGAGTGACGACGAGGTGGAACGTGTCGAGGTTCGCCTGCGCGCAGGTGAAGAGAACCTCCAGGAGCAGGCGGTACGGGATCGCGGCGTCGACGATGACCGAGACGTCGTGCGTGTCGTGCACGTTGGAGAGCCACCCGGCCAGCGGCGCGAGCAGCAGGTCGTTGGGGCCGTGGCGCTTGAACGCGGCCGGCATGCCGTGCTCCCACGTCGACGCGTCCGGCGTGGGGATGGCGAAGGCGCTGTCGCCCAGCAGCCTCACCTCGCGCCGCGTGATGGCGATGGTCGTCAGGTGCTTTGTCGGCGGGTCGGCCGTCGACGAGGGAGCGATCACGAGGTCCTGGTGCTCGCCCGCCGCGGCCTTCTCGGAACCGACCGCGGCGGGGGCGACCGTGGCGCTGGCGCTTGGAGCAGCGGCCGCGGTGGACGCCCGGGTCGCCGGCCCGCAGGCGAGCGCGAGCACGAGCGACGACGCGATCACGAGCGGCGAACGGACGCGGGTCACGCGGCCACTATATCGGCAAAAACTTGGCCCCGATCGACGGAAGCTCTTATCGCCAAGGCACGATCCGAGTTGCCGGCGACGGCGCTCGAGTCGCTTTTGGAGGAGTCATGAGCAACGAAGGCGATCGCCGCGCGCCGGGCGCGACGCGAATTCCGTTTGAGGCGTTGGTCGAGGTGAGCCCTTCGATGGGTCCGGCGTTCGAGGCACAAGCCGTCGACGTCTCCGACGAAGGCATGCACATGCGCACGGCCTACCTGCCCGAGCTCGGTCAGCCGCTGATGTGCCGCTTCGACGCGGGCTCGGCCGGAACGGTCAGCGCCTCGGGCGAGGTGCTCTGGCGCCAGGAGGGCGAGCGCGGCGGCGAGTTCGGAATGCGCTTCGTCGATCTCGACGCGGAGAGCGCGGACGCGCTCGGCCGGATCGTCCGCATCGCGCAGCCGCAAGGCGAGTGCGACGGCGCCCCCGCGAAGGTCATCCAGTCGTCCGGCTCCAAGGTGCGGCTGCACATCGAGGGCCTGGGCTTCCCCATGCGTGCGCGCGTGAAGGACGCAACGCGCAAGGAGCTCACCGTCGGCAACGAGCTCGGGTTCTTGCAGGTCGGCAAGCAGCTCGAGCTCGAAGACGCGGAGACCGGCGAGAAGCGGCCGGCTTCGATCGATCGCGTCGAGGTGGAGATCGACCCCGAATCGCGCGTGCCGCGGTTGGTCGTGGGCCTGCGCTACGACGACGAGGCCGACTCGGTCCCCATCTCGCCGGAGCAGCACGAGGAGCTCCACGCCGCCGCGCCGAAGGACTCGACGCCGGAGCCGAGCGTGATGGACTCCGAGGACGACGAAGAGGCGGGTGCGAAGCCCGCAGCGCCGGAGAAGAGGCGCGCGACGAGCGACAGCGAGGTGGACGAGGAGTCGAACCAGCTCAAGAGCGTCTTTGCGCGCAACGCCGCGAAGGTGACGCCCGCGCTCATCGGTTTCGCCAAGCGCGCCAGGGCGACCGCCGGCGTGCTCATGGCCAAGCGCAGGCAGCGCTCGGCGGAGGCCCCGCAGAAGCGGACCACGGCGCCGCCGCCCGCCGGCGGGCTCCACGCGGCGGGTCGCAAGGTCGTGCGCGCGGCCGAGCTGGTCGCGGCGCCCAAGCCGCGCCTCGACACCAAGCGCAAGGTCGCGATCGGCGCGGGCGCCGGCCTCGCCGTCGTGCTCGCCTTCGCCGCGATGCACAAGTCGCCGAAGGCGCAGACCGCAGCGCAGGACAAGCCCGCGACGACCGAGGCCACCGCCGCGGCCGCGCAGCCGCCGCCGACGCTGCCCGAGCCTTCGCCGCTTCCCGTCCAGACCGCGCCTCCGCCGCCGCAGCCGGTTGCGACCGCGCCGGCGCCCCAGGGCGACGATTCGGAGGAGCAGCAGCACGCGAAGCGCGTCCACGTCGCGCCGTTCGGCAACGGTGGCGCGGCGCACGGCAACGTGCTGCGCCTGAAGATGGACGGCACGATCGAGAACATCAACGGTGCGACGCAGCCCGACGGATTCAGCGTCTCCATCCCCGGCCGCCGGGCGCTCGAGCCCGCCGGCCCGCTCGCCTCGCGCGACGCACGCCTAGCCTCGATCAAGGTGACCAACGATCAGGGCGGCGCGTCGCTCGACGTGGCCTTCAAGGACGGCGTGCCGAAGTACCTCGTGCGCGCCAAGGGCGACACGCTCGAGATCATCCTCGCCGCGCCGGGCAAGATCGGCGGCGAGGAAAAGTCGCCGGCGCCGAGCCACGCGAGCGCGCAGGCGCCCAGGCACCACGGCCACACCAAGAAGTAGCGCCGGATCACCGCCGCGATCAGCGGCGGCCTCGGCCCTTGCGGGTCGCGCGAGGGAGCGCGCTCGCGCTCGTCGCCGCCAGATCCCAGCCGTCACGCTCGCCTCGCGCGAGTCGCACCGCGCCTGCATAGGCGATCATCGCGCCGTTGTCGGTGCAGCTCGCGAGGGGCGGGACGTGCGCCGACATGCCTCGCCTCGTCGCGCCCTCCTGGACGCGGCGGCGCAGCTCGGAGTTGGCCGCCACGCCCCCTCCGAGGACGACGTGCAGAACGCCCTCCGCCTCCGCGGCCGCGAAGAGCTTCTTCGCCAGAACCCCCGTGACGGCGCGCTGGAAGGCGGCGCAG
>DATIQP010000020.1:0-7193 GCA_035470765.1 Polyangiaceae bacterium
AACGATGAAGAAGGTCTTTCTTGGGTTGGTGCTCGGCGGGGCGGCGCTCGCGTGGGGCTGCAGAAGCGGCGGCGGCACCGACGACGCGGGGACGGACTCCGGCAATCCGGGCAACGACTCGGGCACGACCGACGGCGCCCCCGGCAAGGACAGCGGCCTGCCTGACGCTGCGGGCGACGCGGCCGCCCCGGTCAACGGCTGCGTGAATTTCACCGACTTCACCGCCGACGGCGGGACCATCACCTTCCCGACCGGCGCGGCTCCGGCCCAGTACTCGCCGAATTGCGTGGCGATCAAGGTGCACCAGTCGGTGACCTGGACGGGCTCGTTCACGAGCCACCCCCTCGTCCCCAAGGGTGGCAGCACGCCTACGCCCATCACCGCCACCTCGACCGGCACCACCGCCACCTTCACCTTCGACAACGCCGGGACGTACGGCTACGGCTGCCAGATCCACCCGAGCATGCAGGGGGCGGTAGAGGTCACGCCTTAGGGCGATCGACGCACCGCGACATCGAGAAGCCGCCACATCGCCGTTGTCGTCCGGCCGGGCGAGGGCTAAAAGTGCGCCCGCTTACCCGCCGCGGCGCGAGCCGCGAGGCAGGCCACAAGCAAAGGACGTGCAGCCGTGATCATCGGTGTACCCAAAGAGATCAAGACGCGTGAATACCGAGTGGGGATGACGCCGGCCGGCGTGCGGAGCCTGACCGCTCGCGGCCACAAGGTGCTGGTGGAGAAGGGCGCCGGCGAGGGCAGCGGCCTGCACGACGCGGACTACACCGCGGCGGGCGCCACCATCGTGCCGACCGCGGCCGACGCGTGGAGCGCGGAGATGGTGATGAAGGTCAAGGAGCCGCTCCCCAGCGAGTACGGCTTCTTCCGCGAGAATCTTGTGCTCTACACGTACCTGCACCTCGCGCCGGAGCCCGAGCTCACCAAGCAGCTCCTCGACAAGAAGGTGCAGGGCGTCGCCTACGAGACGATCGAGAACCCCGACGGCACGCTGCCACTGCTGCGACCGATGAGCGAGGTCGCGGGCCGCATGGCGGTGCAGGTCGGCGCGAGCTGCCTCGAGAAGGAGAAGGGCGGCAAGGGCGTGTTGCTCGGCGGCGTTCCGGGCACGCGGCGCGGTCGCGTGGTGATCCTCGGCGGCGGCGTGGTCGGCCGCAACGCGGCGACGATCGCGATCGGCATGGGCGCGCAGGTGACCGTGCTCGACGTGCGCGCCGAGACGATGGCGTACCTCGAGGACGTCTTCGGCGGCGCCGTCGAGACGCTCTACTCGAACCCGGTCAACATCGAGCAGGCCGTCATGCGCGCGGACCTCGTCGTCGGCGCGGTGCTCATCGCCGGAGCCGCGGCGCCGAAGCTCGTCACGCGCGAGCTCATTTCGAAGATGGAGAAGGGCTCGGTCGTGGTCGACGTCGCGGTCGATCAGGGCGGCTGCATCGAGACGTGCCGGCCGACGTCGCACGATCACCCGACCTTCGAGATCGACGGCGTCGTCCACTACTGCGTCGCGAACATGCCGGGCGCGGTCCCGCAGACGAGCACCTGGGCGCTGACGAACACCACCATCAGCTACGCCATCAAGATCGCCGATCACGGCCTGGTGAAGGCCGCGAAGGCGGACCGCGCGCTCGCGCTCGGCATCAACACCTACGCCGGCAAGGTCACCTGCGACGGCGTCGCGCGGGCCCACAAGATGGAGTACGTGCCGATCGACCGCATCCTTTGAGCGAAGCCTCGCTCTTCGAAGGCGTCCAGCTGCTCTCGCTCGACGCAGGCAACACCGTCATCTTCCTCGACCACGCGCGCCTCGCGGAGATCGCGCGCGTGGCGGGGCACCACGTCGACGCCGCCGAGCTCGTCGTCCACGAGGGCGAGGCCAAGCGCCTACTCTCGAAGGGCCCGGCGGCGATGACGGACGTGGACTGGCCGCACCGCGGCGAGCCGGGCGCCCTCGGGTGGGGGCACGTGATGGCGACGATGTTCGGGCGCGCGGGAGTCCCGGCGGGCGCGCTGCCCGAGCTGCTCGAGCGCCTGTGGCAGAGCCACCGCGAGCTGAACCTCTACTCCAAGGTCCCGGCGGATTTCCGCCCGGCGATCGATCGGCTGCGCGCGAGCGGCGTGCGCACCGCGATCGTGAGCAACTCGGAGGGCATGCTCGAGCCGCTCTTCCGCCGCCTCGGCATCCTCGACTGCTTCGACGCGCTGCTCGACAGCGGCCTGGTCGGCGTCGAGAAGCCCGATCCGCACATCTTCCAGATGGCGTGCGAGCGAACGCGAGCGACCCCGCAGCAGGCGCTGCACCTCGGCGACACCATGGCCACGGACATCGACGGCGCGCGCGCCGCCGGCATGCGCGCGGCGCTCATCGATCCGTTCCGGCACTACGAGGGCTTGTATCTCGACGTGCCGCGCGTCGCGAGCGTGGCCGAGGCTGCCGAGGCGATCCTCCTAGCTCGGGCCTCCGGCTGAGGGGGCGCGCGCACCCTCTGCCATTACGCCGCATTCCTTGCGCGTTCACAGCGGCGAGAGCGGTGGAAGCGGAGGCAGCGGCGTGAAGAGTAGCGGATCGCGCGTCACGCTCAGGCCGAGACGGCCGATCTCGATCTCCTCGCCGCCGTCCATGCTGAAGCGTCCGGAGATCTCGTACTGGCCCTCCTCGGTCGGCGCACACGAGATCGGGAGCTGCGCCGTGTAGAGCGTCCCCGACGCGAGCTCATGGGGCAGGCCGAGCGGCTTCGCCTCGCTCGCGCACGGGTAGGGCGATCCCTTCTTGAAGACGACGAACGAGAGCTTGGCGGGGCCCAGCGCGATCGCGTGGGCGCTGCCGTTGATGAGCGCGAGGACGACGTGGTAGTCGCCCTCGTTCCAGGCCTTCTGCGTCAGCGGCGGAGTCCTCCGGCTGCCCGTGAGGAGGCCGAAGAGCCCGGGCGTGCCGAGCGGGCGAGGCACCTGCGCGCCGCCGGCCAAGAGCTCGAGCTGGAAGGTGCCGACGAGCCGCGGCGCGGGCGTGGCGTCGGTGTGCACGAAGACCTTCACCCGATAGAGACCCGGCAGCGGCATGCTGCAGTCGAGCTCCCGATCGATCGCGAGGGAGCCTCCGGGCGCGAGCGTCGCGGGAAGGCGCTCCTCGAGCGCTCGCGGGCTGCGCAGCGAGCACGGGAACGCAACGCCCTCGCGCGTCGTGGAGAACGTCACGTCGAGCCCGGCGAGGGACAATGGGTGATCGCCGCCGTTGCGGATCTGGACTTCCACGAAGCGGCCGCCGAGCCCGAGCGATCGCGGATCGTAGGGAGCGCTATCGGGCGCCTGCACGGCGAACGTCACGCCGCCTCGGCGGTGCTCGGCCGCCACGCTCGGCGCCGCCACCGGCGCCGGCTCGCGCGCGGCGCACCCGACCAGGAGCGACAGCGCGAGCGCACGTGAGAGCGTCTTGCTCATGCACGGTCTCAAGCATGGCTCGTGCCTGACGGCTCGCTCACGGCCATTCGGGCGTGCTCTTTGCACGATGGAGGGCATGGATGATCGCCACCTCGTCGAGGAGAGCGCTTTCATCGCTCGAATCAAGGACCTCGGGCTCGGGGACGAAGCTCACGCGGTCCACGCCGCCCGCGCGACGCTCGCATCCCTCGGCGAGTGCCTCCCCTCGCCGGAGCGAACGGCGCTCGTCGCCGCTCTGCCGCCGAAGCTGGCGGGCTACGTCGCGGCATACCGCGGCCCAGCCGAGGCCGAACAGCTCTTCGAGAGGGTGCGCGTGCACGAGGGAACGACCGCCGGCTTCGCGCGCGAGCACGCCGAGATCGTTTGCCGCGTCCTCGGCGAGATGCTCTCCGACGAGGCCGCGCTCCGCCTGCACCGCGCGCTCCCGCCTTCGGTGGCGGCGCTCTTCAACCCGCCGCCGCCGCCGGGCGAGCCCCCGCCCTACGCCGTTCCCCACGGCGAGCGCCATCACACGCTCGCGACCGGCGTACCCGGGAGCCGCCACCCGATCAGCGCCGCGCCCCCGCCCGGCGCGCAGTCGGATTCCGTGGCCGGCGCCGAGAACCCGCACGGCGATCGGAAGCTGTCGAGCTCACCCGGTCTCACCCAGGAGCAGACCGAAGAGTCGCTCTCGACCGAGGTGCCCCGGACCGATCGCACCATCGCCGAGAGCCACGACTGAGCCCTCCGGCTAGGCGAGAGCTTCGCTCGCGGCGGCGGCGAAGGCAGACAAAAGCTCGTTGCCGATCGTCAACGGAGGCGTCAGCGTGATCACGTCGCCGCGTACGCCGCCGGTCAGCACGATCCAGCCGCGCTCGAGCAGCGCGCGCGAGGCGGCGAGCGCGTCGGCGGCGCCGCCGGTGAGCTCGATGCCGACCATCAGGCCCCTCCCGCGCACCTCGCGGACGCGAGGGCCACGAAGCCGGCCGCGGAGCAGCTCGATGAAGTCGTCCCCCACGCGGCGCGCGCGGTCGGCGATGCCCTCGTCGCGGATCTTCCCGAGGGTGGCGAGCGCGGTGGCGCACGCGAGCGGGAAGCCGAAGTGCGTGGCGGTGTGAATCGAGGAGCCGCCGCGCTCGCCCCACGGAGCCATCACCTTCGCGGAGCCGATGCAAGCCGAGATCGGCAGCCCGCCGCCGAGGCCCTTGCCCACGCACACCACGTCCGCGAGAACTCCTTGGCTCACCGACATGAGCATCGAGCCGCTGCGGCCGAGGCCGGTCCAGATCTCGTCGGCGACGAGCAGCGCCCCCGCGCGATCGCAGAGGTCGCGCAGCCTGCGCAAGAACAACGGAGGCGGCACGACGCACCCGCCGCGCCCGAGGAGCGGCTCGACGAGGACGGCGCCGATCTGGCCCGAGACGAGGGCGTTCTGGATGTGGATGAAGCAGTCCTCGACGTCGGCCTCGCCGGTGGGAAACGGCGCGAAGGTGACGTGCCGACCGAGCTGCGGAGCGAACGGCTCGCGGAAGGAGGGGTTGAGGCCGCAAGCGGCGAGCGGCGCGTAGCTGAGCCCGTGGTAGCCGCCGGTGAAGGCGAGGACGCCGGCGCGCCCGGTCGCGAGGACGGCCGTCTTGAGCGCCGCGGTCACGGCGTCGGCGCCGCTCAGGCCCAGCAGCACGCGCGCGCCGGGCTCCGGATAGAGCGCCGCGAGCTGCTCGGTGAGCGCGACCTTCGCCTCGGTCGCGTAGACGTCACCGAGCGCGAGCCAGAGCTTGTCCTGCTGCGCGAGCAAGGCGCGGCGCGCGACGTCGGGCGCGTGGCCGAGCGGCAGCGCGCCGAAGCCGGCCACCATGTCCGCGTAGCGGTTGCCGTCCACGTCCCAGACGTTGGCGCCGGCGCCGCGCTCGTAGACGATGGGCGACTGATCGGCGGCGCTCGTCTCCGCGCGCGCCGCGCGCCGCGCGCCGAACGCCGGCGACTCCACGCGGGCGAGGCGCGCCGAGAGCTCGCGCGATCGCGGCCCGGGCGGCGTCGTCCGGAGGTCGGGGAGCTCTTGCCCTTCCACCATCACTCGGCAGACCACGTGAGCTGACGGTGTCGTGCCGCGTTGGCAGTGAACAAGCGGCAGCGTGAAGTCTCCGGCGGAACCGGCACGTGCCATGTTGGCGTGCCCAAGCCGCCGAGCCTCTGGCCTTCCCGTCGACTTGGCGCCGCAATGCGGCGGCTCGGCCGCGAAGTCACGCTGCCGCATGTCGACGCGAGCTCTCGACCAAGACTCGGGCGATTCAAGTGACGTCTACCTTACGCGACGACGCGGTTGCGGCCGCCGCGCTTCGCGTCGTAGAGCCGCTCGTCCGCGCGCTTGATGAGGTCGAGGCTGGTCTTGTCGGTGTCGAGGAGCATGGCCACGCCGATCGAGACGGTGACCTTGATGAGCTCGTTCTGGAAGACGAAGCGCGAGGTCTCGATCTTGTCGCGCAAGCCGTCGGCGAGGGCGCGCGCGCCCTCGAGGCTCGTCTCTGGGAGCACGATGGAGAACTCCTCGCCGCCGTAGCGCGCGAAGACCTCGTCGCGGCGGATGCGCGCCTGCACGATGCGCGCGAGCTCCTTGAGGACGAAGTCGCCCGCGAGGTGGCCGTGGTAGTCGTTGATCTTCTTGAAGTGGTCGATGTCGAACATCAGAAACGACAGCTCGCGGGCGTGGCGCCGCGCGCGGATGATCTCCTTCTCGAGCGCCTCGAGCAGGTAGCGCTTGACGTGCGCCTGCGTGAGGCCGTCGATGATCGTCATCCGGTAGATCTCTTCGTGGTACTGCGCCTCCACGTCGAAGCCGGAGAGGAACTTGAAGATCGTCGGGCCGACCTTGATGCGATCTCCGTTGGACAGGGCCTGCTCGCGGACGATCTGATCGTCGTTGACGTAGGTTCCGTTGGTGGAGTTGTCGTCGACGGCGAACCACACCGCGTTGCGCTGCTCGAAGTGGCAGTGCTTGCGCGAGACCGAGTCGCCCTCGAGCACGACCTGATTCTCGTTGCCGCGACCGATGCGGAGCGGGCTCGCGTCGAGGACGAAGCGCTTGCCGAGCAGCGTCGGCTCCTTCGTGTAGATGACCACCAGGCAGTCGTTGCCCTTTGGCTGGTCGCCGCCATCGGGCTTCTGCACGATGGTGGTTACGCGAGTCTTCTCCTCGGAGTCGGTCATACCGGTAGTGGGCGTCCCCGCACGCCGGTCCGAACCCCACCGCTTATGCGACGACGAAACTGCATCGTTGGAGCGAGCCTCGCAGCGCGAACCCCGCTTCGTTTTTTGCTTAGACCTACGATATCAGAAACGCAGGGCCGCGGGGCAAGGCGGGAAAACCCGCCTCCAGCTGGGCGAGCCGCTCCGGAGGTAGGCGCAGGTGGTAGTCGATGCGCGCGGCACGGACGCAGCCCAGCAACGCCCAGTCCTTTCCAGTCGTCAGCCAGAGGTCGATTTCGCGGTCGGCGCCAAACGGCGGCAGCGGACCATGGTCGGGCCCGAATACGACGCGAGCGGGCTCCACGCCGTTCCGGCGCAGCAGGGCGACGACCCGGTGCGGCCTGGCGACGGAGGTGACGAGACCGATGCGGAGCTCCTTCAGCCCTTCCCAGCCCAGCAGCGTCTCGGCGTCCCACGCACCGCGACTTTGTCCGCGCACGGGGACGACCGCGTTCGTGGCGGCGAGCAGCGAGGCCTTGGGTGCGCGCAGGTCCCCGGCCGGAGGGCACGCGCCGCTCCCC
>DATIQP010000021.1:0-2731 GCA_035470765.1 Polyangiaceae bacterium
CTGAGCGCGATCTCCGACCTGGATCAGGCCGCCAACGGCCACCTCGAGCTGCTCGCGGGCAACACGCTCTACAGCGACACGGGCGCGACGATCTGGCGCAACACGAACGTCACCGACGGCTTCGTGGGCGTGGGCGACTTCGACAAGAACGGCAAGGTCGAGGCGGTGGTCGTCGGCGGCGGCCAGGTGTGGATCCTAAACGGCGCGACCGGAGCCATCCAGCTCGGGCCCTTCACGCTGCCCGGAACGGGCGGCGGCGGGGCGCCCACGGTCGCGGACTTCGACGGCGACGGCAAGCCCGAGATCGGCGTCGCGCAGGCGAACTACTACTCGGTGCTCAAGCCCGACTACGTCAACAACACGATCAAGCTGCTCTGGAAGATGCAGAACCACGACTACTCGTCGTCCGTCACCGGCTCGACGGTCTTCGACTTCGAGGGCGACGGCATCGCGGAGGTCGTCTACGCGGACGAGTGCTGGCTCTGGGTCTTCGACGGGCCGACGGGCAAGGTGCGCCTGGCGTGGTCGCACTCGTCCTTCACGGCGACCGAGGCCTCGCTCGTCGCGGACATCGACGGCGATGGCCACGCGGAGATGCTGATCCCGTCGCAGGGCGTGAGCATGACGACCTGGACCTGCGCCGAGCACGAGAAGAACGGCACCGGAGGCGCGATCAACGGGCAGTACTGGACGCCCGGGCCGGACGCGAACCTCTCGTATCGCGGCCTGGTCGCCCTCGGGGACACGGCGGACTCGTGGGTCGGCACGCGCACGCTGTGGAACGAGCACACGTACCACGTGACCAACGTGTGCGACGACAGCGACAACGCGTGCGCGTCGCCCAACGTCTACGGATCGATCCCCAAGGGCGAGACGCCGAACTGGACGCTGTCCTGGCTGAACGACTTCCGCCAGAACGTCCAGGACAAGGGCATCTTCAACGCGCCCGACGCGGTCGTGGCCCTCGTCGTGGACTGCGTCAACCCGCCCGTCGCGCACGTGTCGATCCGCAACATCGGTCAGAGCGGTCTGCCGGCGGGCGTCGTCGCGGGCGTGTTCATCACGCCGGGGGACATCCAGGTCGGGAAGGTGACGACGACGTACGCGCTGCTGCCCGGGCAGACGCAGACCCTGGACGTGACGCTGTCGTCGCCGGCGACGACGCAGTCGGCGTACTACGCGAAGATCATCGTGGACCCGAAAAATCCGACGTTCCACGAGTGTCGCACCGACAACGACCGCAGCGACAACGTCACGCCTGCCTGTGTGAACTAGCTCTCCTCCGCGCGACCGCCGCGCCGATCGCCATGAGGGCGAGAATGCCCATGGGGCCCGGCGCGCGCGAGCTCGCGCGGCAGCTGCACCCGCCGCCGTTCGAGCTCGAAGCGTTGCCTGCGTCGCCGGTCCCGCCGTCGGCCGTCGCTCCGCCGTCGCCTCCGCCGAAGGCGATGGTGCCCACGTCGACGTAGCCGATGGCGTACACGGTGGACGCGGCAGGGTCGGCGCGGAACGTCGCGCGGTAGGTGCCTGCGCCGGCGAGCGTCGCCTTGTAGAGCCAATGGGTCGGGCTGCCGCCCTGGATCGAACCCAGCGTCGTCGGGATCTTCGCGCCTCCGAGGAGCTCGAGATCCAGGCCGACGTTCGTGAACCCGGTCGTGGCGGCCACGTCGATCGTGACCGCCGCGTTCGGCGCCGGCGCCGCAGGGACGAACGCGAGGGTCGCCGCGCCACGCGTCGCCGGCACGCAGTCGACCGTCCCCGCGCGGCAGACTTGGCCGGCGGCGCACTGGCCGCCCGGCCCGCACGCCGTCGTCCCGCCGCACGTCTTGCTCGCGGAAAAATCGCAGATCGTCGCGCCGGAGCACCCGTCGTCGTCGACGCACGACGAGCTGGGTCCGCACGAAGGCGTGGTCCACCCATACTCGTTCGCGAAGGCGTCCGTCACGTCGATCTGCAGCAGCGAGCGCGTTCCGATCGCGAAGTCGCGGCCCGTGCCGTCGTCGTTCGTCGTCCAGCGGTACGGTGTCACGCCGCGGATCTTCGTCGCGTGTGCGGCGCTGCCGTTCCACGCCGCGATCTCGGCGTAGAGCGCCTGGAAGTACCCGTCGTTCGCGTCCGGGTAGCACGCGTTGCCCTGCTGCGGGGCGCACGCGTTGCCCGTCTCGGTGATGAAAACGGGCGAGCCCGCGAGCCCTTCGCCCTCGATCGCGCCGATCCAGTCGCGGTAGATGCGAAGCTGCCAGTGAAACGGGTAGCCGCAGCCGTCGTTCGACTGCGACATCTGCTCGCTCGTGACGAGCGACACCAGCGTGCCGAAGTCGCTCGGCGTCTGCGCCTGGGTGTACGCGTGCACGGCGAAGCCATCGGGTGTCACGCCCCGCGATTTGATCTGCTGGATGATCTGGTGCATCGAGCAGATGCACCAAGGCGAATAGGGGCTGGCGGGCGCGGCGAGCACGAGGTCGCTGGCGTGACCGGAGACCGCGTGCAGCTTGGCGTGGACCTGTGCGTAGGCCTCGGCGTAGGGCGACGCGTACGTCGACGGATCGCTGTTGTTGGTGGTGAAGTTTGGCTCGTTGCCGACGATCCACACGTGGATGTTCGGGCACTGCGCCGCGTAGCTCGCGAACGCGCTCGCATACCCGGGCGCGCTGGTGGTGTTGACGGGGAACGAGGCCGAGCCGTCGACGTCGAGGCGCTGGATGATCGAGACGCCGGCCGCGACGGCCGC
>DATIQP010000022.1:0-2204 GCA_035470765.1 Polyangiaceae bacterium
CCTGCCGCGCTCGACGGTCGTCGTGTCGAAGTCGACGAACCCGGAGCGCGAGGCGTACTCGGCGTTCGAAGGGACCGAGCTCGCGAAGATCCTCACCGGTCTCGGGATTCGCCGGATCGTGATCGGAGGGCTCACGACCGAGTACTGCATCAAGAGCACGGTCGCCGACGCGCGCGCGCTCGGCCTGGACGTGCTGGTGCTCGCCGACGCGATCCGCGCCATCGACGCAAACCCCGGCGACGGCGAGCGCGCCATCGCCGACATGATCGCGCGTGGCGCGCGCATCGTTCACACCGGCGACTTCGCGTCGACCTCGGCCGCGAGCGCGACGAGCTCGGGCGACACCCGCACAGGGTAGGCAGGCTGCGCATCGAGCGTCCGCAAATGCGAGGGCAGCCGCGCGAGCTGCGCCGCGGCACGCGCGCGGCTGGCAGCGAGCGGCTCCGGCGGTGCGACCCGCTTGCCTCCGCGCATCATCGGGACGAGCAGCGGCTCGCCCTCGGCGCGCGCGCCCTCGAGCGTGAGGGTGTCGAACGCCATCGTCCCGCGCGCCGAGCTCCGGAAGACTTGCTTTCGCCCGGGCCAGGTCGCCTTGCCTTCGGAGCGCTTGCGGCGCGGCCTCCCGGCGTACTCGACGAGCTTGTAGGCGCAGTCCAGGTACGGGGCGTCGGCCGAGGTATCGAGGCGCGAGCCGATGCCGAAGCCGTCGATGGGCGCGCCGCTCGCCACGAGCTCGCGCACGGCGATTTCGTCGAGCCCGCCGCTCGCGAAGATGGTGCACCGCTCGAGCCCTCCCGCGTCCAGGATCGCCCGGACCCGACGCGCGTGGCTCGCGAGATCGCCGCTGTCGAGCCGGACGCCGTCCGCGCGAAGCCCCTCGCGCGCGAGCCGCACCACGTTCCGCGCGCCCTCCTCGGTGTCGTAGGTATCGATCAGCAGCACCGTCTTCCCGGGGTTCTCGCGCGCGAAGCGGCGAAACGCCTCGAGCTCGTCGTCGTGGGCCTGCACGAACGAATGCGCCATCGTCCCGAACAGCGGGATGCCGAAGCGCATCCCCGCGAGCACGGTCGACGTCCCGGCGAACCCGGCCACGTACGACGCGTGCGCCGCGAGCAGGCCTGCCTCGAGCCCGTGCGCGCGCCGCAACCCGAAGTCGACGAGCAGCTTGCCCGGCGCGACGAGGACCGAGCGCGCGGCCTTCGACGCGATGATCGTCTCGAAGTGAACGAGGTTCATCAGGCGAGTCTCGACGAGCTGTGCCTCGGGCATCGGCCCGCTCACGCGAATGAGCGGCTCGTTCTCGAAGACGACGGTCCCCTCGGGCACCGCGTCGACGTCACCGGTGAAGCGCAGCTCGCGCAGGCTCTCGACGAAATCGCGCGCGAAGCGGCCGCTCTCGTGCAGCCAGGCGATCTCGGCCTCGTCGAAGCGCAGCCGCTGGAGAAAATCGAGCGCCTGCTCGATCCCGGCGGCGACCAGGAACCCCCTCGAGTACGGAAGCTTGCGCACGAAGAGCTCGAACGACGCCACGTCATCCATGCCCGTCGCGCGGTAGGCCGAGAGCATCGTCAGCTCGTACAGATCGGTCAGCAGCGTGTCGCCCGAGGTGCTCATGGGCCTCGGTGCGAATCATGCACCCTTCAGGCCAGGCAGGCCTGTCGAGCCGAAGTGCAGTCGAGGCCCATTCCACATCGCCTGAGGGGATTCGCGTCGCGCGGATCGTGGCAAAGTAACTGAAGCTCGCTTTCGTCGCCTGAGGTTGAATACCGGCGGCGGACGCACAACCAATGTGCGCATGACGAGATACGTCATGCTTCTTCCCTCCATCCTTGCGTGCTCGAGCGCCGGACCCTTCACGCACGATGATTCAGGCGCGCCGCCGCCGGACGCAGCGGGCGACTCCGCAATCCCAGAAAAGGACGCCGCATCGACGGACGCGGGCAGCGGCGGCGACGCCGACGCCGACGCCGACGCGGGGCTCGACCCGTTCGTCCCGCACCCGCCGCAGGGCTCGACCAAGTGCGGATTCGGCGCCATCAGCGCGGCCTCCGCGCAGACCGCGTGCGCCGAGCCCTCGTTCATCCTCGACGACGCGCCGCTCCCCGATGGCGGCATGGGGCCGATGCCGCGCGCGTGCGACGCGCTCACGATCGGTAGCGGCGAGTGGCAGGTCTGGTGCACTTCGACCGAGGCCTACGTCTGGG